>CALATR010000741.1 GCA_937891875.1 uncultured Pseudomonadota bacterium
GGGCGCGGCCCTTGGCCCGCCGCAGCACGTAGCGGTCGACGAGCCCCTCCTCGGGGCGGGTCAGCCGCTGGACCTGCACGTCGGAGGCGTCCAGCGCCCGGCCGTCGATGAGGCCCTGCAGCTGGCCGTTGCGACCGGTGCGCGCGGCGGCATCGACCCGGTCGCCGGGGAAGCTGGGGCCGTTGAGCACGAGCGAGGGCAGCAGGGTGTCGGCCGCGGTCGCGGCGCCGATGCGGGTCGGCCAGTCCGGGCTTCCGCCGCCGGTTCCGCCGGTCATGGCGATCTCGGTGCAGATCTCGTGGGCGATGGAGCGCACGAGCATGCCGTTGACGACGAGGCTGCGAGAGCCGTGGGCCTCGAAGAACGCACGGACTGCCGGGCGCTGGGCATGGTCGACGAAGTCGATGCCGCCGGCGCTGCCGCGCTGGGAGCCCGGCATGGTGTAGACGTCGGGCAGGTCGAAGGCGGGCACGAACACCTGGGTGATGTCCCAGCCGCCCGGGTTGAACACGAAGCAGAACTTGAGCGGACCGCCGGAGGCGCGCGCGACCATGGGGGCGAGCCCCAGGCCGGGCAACGCGGAGGCCGCCATCAGCGCGCCGGTGGCTCCGAGGCCACGGATCAGCAGATCTCGACGGGTGAGGGACATGGGGGCCTTCCGGTCAGTAGAGGAGGAGGGCGGGGTCGCGGAGCAGGGCGGTCACGAGGCCGGCCCAGCACCGCTCGGGATCGCCGTGCACGTCGTAGAGCGCCTGCCACAACTCCAGGTTGGCGGCCACTTCTTCGCCATCGGGGTCGACCCGGCGGCCGAAGATCCGCCAGTGCAGCGCCTGCACCTGGCCTACGATCGCGTCGCGGTCGGAGTCCAGCGTCTCGGTGCCGTCCACCTCGGTCAGCAGGCGGGGGGTGCCCTCGCCGGAGAGGTCGGCTCGCACCACGTGATCCGCGGCGGCCTCCGCGAGTCGCGCCTGCACCAGCACCAGGGTGGCGTTGGGTCGGGTCGCGCTGTGGGTGACGAACACGCCGTCCGCGCCGCCCGCCAGGGTCCGGAAGCCGACCGCCTCGCTCTGCAGCGCGTCCAGGCCGCCCTGCAGGGTCCAGCGGAAGCCGGTCAGATCCTCGATCTCGTCGTGCAGCAGGTCCGCAGTGACCAGCTTGGTGGGCACCGCCCGGGGGTCGTCCGTCGCGGCCGCCCGGTAGACCTCGGACGCCACGACCGAGCGCGCCAGGCTGCGCAGGGTCAGGCCGCCGTCCAGGAACGCCTCCCGGTGGATGACCAGATCGTTGGTGTCGTCGAGCGTCGTGTCACGCCGCAGCAGCGACTCGGTCATCGTCTGCACCGCGCAGGTCAGCAGGCGGTTGTCCGCGGCCAGCTGGCGACCGAGATCGGCCAGGCCCGGGCTGGGCTCGCCGTAGAACGCGGGAGCCACGCCGGTGGTGTCGCGCCAGAGCAGCTCACGCTCCGGGTGGTAGTTCGTCACCTCGGCCGCGAGCTGCGGATTGTAGTGCCAGAACCCATAGAAGTAGCCAGACAGGGGATCGAGCGCGCTGTGGCAGTTGATGCAGCCCGGGTCGTTCTGGATCGCGTCGGCGACCGCACCCTCGTCGAGCAGGTTCACGTTGCGGTCGAACGCGATCGGCCGGTGCAGGTAGTCCTGGCACAAGAAGATGCGGCTGACGGCGTTGGCGCGCTTGCGGTTGGCGTTGGACGGGGTCGAGCCGTAGCGCCACCACATCGAGTTGGTCGACAGCACGCCCGCCGTGGGGCGCCCGTCGGTGTAGCGGGACACGCCCCAGCCGTCGGACACCGGCTCGACCGGCCAGATGGCGGAGAGCGTGGGGTCGGCCATGGTCCAGTCGCCGGTGACCAGCTCGGTGAAGGGCAGGTCCTCGCGGGCGACGTGGCCCACCATCTGGGGCACCTCGTCGCCGATGGCGTTGACGAAGACCGACTGCGGGATCGGCATGCCGTAGCTCTGCGGGCTGACCGGCCAGGTCTCGGTGCGGGTGAGCACCACCTCGGCGTAGACGTCGGCCATGCGGTCGCCGAAGCGCGGGTCGTCGACGAAGCCGTCGACCAGATCGTCGAGTGCGTCCGGATCTGCCTCCAACGCCGCGAACTCGTCAGCCGTCGGACGCACGCCGCGCAGGTCCAGGCTGGCCCGGATCAGCAGGCGCCGGCCGTCCATCTCGTCCCAGGTCACGTCGGGAGCGGGCTCCTCGCCGGGACCACAGGCGGGCAGCAGCAGGGCCGCCAGCAGGGTCGCGCGGGCTACCATGGGGCCCCCTCGAAGAACAGCGTGGTGAAGTCGAGCTCGACCTCGCCGAGGAGCTCGCCCCGGTAGTAGGCGCGGCCCTTGCCGTCGCACTGGGCGGGGTCACCCTCGAAGGTCTGGGGGTCGGGCCCGTCGAAGAGCACGTCGATCCAGGTGCCGTCGTCGAGGCGCACGCTGATGGCGCCGCTGCCCTCCTCGGGACACATGCCGCCGAGCGACCGGTCGATGACCGCCACGCCGTCGAACACGACCGCCGACACCCCGTCCATACCCGACAGGCCGCCGTCGATGGAGACCATGGCGCCCTGGAGATCCGTCCGGTAGAACGCCTGCATCGTGAAGTCGGGGGCGAGCTCGGTCGACAGCCAGGTGTCCTGCGCCTCGGGCCCGTCCCAGGAGAAGGTACCCCGCAGGGTCGACTGCCAGAAGCGGGCGGGCTGGGCGATGTGGTCCGCGTCGATGACCTGCGCAGCGCCGGCCACGTCGAGGGCGTTGCCGCCGGCGGTGTCGACCCGCGCCGCGCCCTGCAGCAGGGTCAGCCGGCCGACGAACTGTTCGCCGATCGGGTAGTCGACGTAGTCGTAGTAGAAGCCGTACCCGCTGAACTGGGTGCCGCCTTCCGTGGTGCACTGGTCGAACCAGTAGACGTTGCCCTGGTTGACGTAGGTGCGCGGACAGATCTCGGTCTGCTCGGACTCCACCGAGGCATACGCGTCGAGGACGGGCTCCGCGTTGAGCGTCCAGATGGTGTCCAGCACCGCCTGGAGGTCTTCCTCCACCGCAGCCAGGTCCACGTCGATCTCCCCGTTGCCGTCGTCCTCCACGATGTAGGGCGTCGGCTCGGGCACGTCGGAGCTGGTGTCGTCGACGGTACCGCCATTGCAGGCGGCGAACAGCCCGACCAGCGGAAGAAGCCGTAGCTTGGTGTGAACCTTCATGGGACCTCCGGGAACCAGGGTGGGCGCTTCACCCCGCATCGTCAACGGACACCGGCGAATCATATTTCCGGACATCCGGAGTGAGGACGAGACAGTCCGTGTCCAGCACCGACGCACACGGGGCCGACTGGCGACAACGATCGAAGAGGGTCCAGTCGGGACCCGTCGATCCGATGGATCGAAGCAGGAGGCTCGCATGCCCGCCATCGCGCTCGCGACCATTCCCGGGGGATTCCCCTGGCTCTCCGACGTCCGCTCCCTGCTCGCCCACCTCCCGGTGCGCATCATCGCGGACGGCACCGACCTCATCGTCGTCCCCACCGACGCCGCCATCGTGACCACCGTGCTCCGCGCCCAGGTCGCGGCGGCGCTCGGCGCTCGGTAGGCCACTGGTCGCTCCCCCTACTCCACCCGCACCAGCTCGATCAGCACCGTCAGCGTCGATCCTGCCGGGATCAACCCGCGATCCCGGTCGCCGTACCCGAGCTCTGGTGGGATCACGACGACGCGCTGCTCGCCGACGTTCATGTCAGCGACGGCCTCGTCGAAGCCGGCGATGACCCGGCCGCTGCCGAGGGGGAAGCTGAAGGCGTGGGTGCGGTCGTAGGAGCTGTCGACCACGGTGCCGTCGTCGCGCCACATGGTGTACTCGACGAAGACGGTCTGGCCGGGCTGGGCGCGCTCTCCGTGGCCCGCGCGGTCGATGCGGAAGCGCAGCCCGCTGTCGGTGCGGCGCAGGTCGTCGGCGCGAAGGAAGGGGCGCTTGGGGAGGCGGCGCGGGGCGCGCACGTCGGTGACCTCGACGTAGGCGGTGATCGTCGCATTCGGCGGGATCCGCCCGGGCATGCCCGACGCGCCGAAGGCGGTCTCTGGCGGAAGCCGGGCCATGCGTCGTCCACCCGACCGCATGCCGCGGATGACCGTGTTCAGGCCCTCGAGCGGTGGGCCGTCCGGCGAGGGGGCGCCGACCATGAAGTCCGAGCCCCGCGGGCGTTCCAGGGTCGTGAAGAAGACCGAGCCGTCCGGTGCCCACAGGGTGAACTCGACCGTCACCGGCGACTGATCCATCGCCACGGCACCCGTGCCAGGCACGAGGTCGACCACCTGCACGCCCCCCTCCAGGCTGACCGCACTCGCGAACGCCTCCGGCGCGGGCCGCTCGGGCACCGGCTCACGCTCGGTCAGCGAGACCAGCTCCAGCTCCATCACGAGGGACGCGTCGGGGGGCACGACGTCGCCAGCAC
>CALATR010000742.1 GCA_937891875.1 uncultured Pseudomonadota bacterium
ACAGCGGGCAGTGGTCGTGGCGGGCCGGTCTCCAGTCCCCAGTCCCCAGTCTCCAGTCCCAGGGCAACGTGGCGCGTCCCGCATCGCGGTGCGCCCGGGGGATCGGGGCACCGCGCGCGTGGTGCTCGGCCAAGTTGGCGAACGATGAAAGCGCAGGTCTGACCTTCGAAGTGAACCGATCTGGCGGAACCCGCCAACACTGTGGTTGGACTGGAGACTGGAGACTGGAGACTGGAGACCGCGCAGTGGCATCCCTTGCCCGCAGCAACGCAACCTCACTCCAAGCGGCATCCCCCGCCCGAGCCCGAGCCCGAGCCCGAGCCCGAGCCCGAGCCCGAGCACGAGACCGAACCCACGCGACCCCACACCAAACGCAAGCGGCCGCCGGGTCTCCCCAGCGGCCGTGGGCCTCCCGAGAGGCCAGCGATGCGGTGTCGGTCTAGCGGTAGATGACCCGGCGGCCCCGGCTGGACACGCGCCAGCCGCCCTGGACGAAGACCCGACCGTTGTAGTAGCCGTCGACCCAGACGTAGCCGGAGCGGTAGGCCGGGCGCCAGTAGCCCTCGACGTAGTCGTAGCCGTTCCAGTAGCCGTTCACCCAGACGTAGCCGGCGCGAGAGTAGGTCGGGCGGTAGTAGCCGGGGCTCCAGCCGTACTGGCCGTAGTAGCCATCGACCCAGACGTAGCCACGACGGGGGGCAGCGCGGTACCCACGGGCCCAGGGGTCACGGTAGTGACGGGAGTTGCTGTGGGCGGGGGGCGCGTGGTGCACGACCCGACGCTGGGGAGCCTGGTAGTGGCTGTGGTGGCCGTAGTCGGTGCGGGGACCGGGACGCGCGGTCGAGCGGGGCGGGGGGCCACCGCGGGGAGGCGCGCTGCGGGGAGCCGAGGACCGGGGAGCGGTCGACCGAGGCGGAGGCGTCGCGCGGCCCCGATCGGTGTGCGAGGGGGCGCCGCGGCTGCCGGGCCGCTGGGCGGTCGTGTGGGACCGCTCGGAGCTGTGGCCTCGATGGCCACCATCGTCAGCCATCGCGGGAGCGGCGGCGAGCAGGGCGGTCAGGAAGAGCAGCGTGCGCATGGGAACCTCACTTGGTGTACGCCTCGTAGACGCCGCCCCACGTCCGACCATTCGAACGCCCCCTCAACTTCCTCCTGATCCGCGTTCAACGCCCGCTCCGGCGATCAGCGGTTCGTGGGCTCGCACGTCAGGGGGTCGATGAAGCCCCCCGGCTCGACGTTGATCACGTAGGGCCGCCTCGGCCATGCACGAACATCGAACTCGTATTTCGGCCGCTTGGGGTAGCGGCTGTCCGCCCGCGTCTTGCGGATGATGTCGGCCGCCTTGCACGTCTTCGCCACACCCTTGAAGGTCTTGTGCTCGGGGTCGATCCGATCGCCCTTCATGGGGGGCGCGGTGAAGGTCGAGTCGGTGATCATGACGCTGACCTCGCCATCGTCGATCATCACCCGGAAGCCCGACCACACCGTGTCCTCGGAGACCTCCTCGGCCTTCTTCGCGAGCTCGGTCAGCCTGGGCGAGTAGAAGCGGTAGTCGGCGTCGGCGTCGTCATCGGCCACGAGATCGATGCTCCCGTCGAGCTTGATCCCGGAGAACATGGCTCGGTGCAGCTCCGCGTCGGGCTGCCACTCCCGGGCGATGCCGATGGCCCAGTCGATGCTGCCGAGGCCGTCGAAGGCGGGCAGCGGGCTCGGCGGCTCCGACGTGATCACGTGCCAGCGATCGGGCTCCAGGGAGGCGATGTCCGCGGGAGTCGGGTTCGCGGGTGCGGCGGGAGGGGGCGGGGTCGAAGGCGTGAAGACCGGGTTCGTACCGCCATTTCCTCCCGAGCTGCCGCTGGTGCCGCCCTGGACCACCGGCATCGGCTGCGGCGCCGGACGCAGCATCACCGTGCCGACCCCCATCATCACACCGCCCGCCAGGCACAGGATGCCGACGAGGCCGATCAGCGTGAGCACCACCAGGCTCACCCCGACGATCATCATCACGCTGCCGCCGCGCCGCTCGTCTTCCTCTTCCGCCGCCATGTGGACTCTCCGTAAGGCCCGCCCTCGGGACGGGGGCCAGCGTAGTGAAGGGGCCAGCCCTGCGCTAGAACAGTCGACCCTGCTGAACCTGGAGACCCCCATGTCCACCCTCGAGCCCCTCGGCATCACCGGCATCGACTCCCTGCACTACTACGTGAGCGACCTCGGGCGCATGGGCGGTTTCCTGACGGACAAGCTCGACTTCGCCGAGATCGGCCGCTCCTCGGAGGAGATGGAGGCGCGGGGCGGACAGCAGAGCCGGGTCTATCGGGCGGGCAACGTCACCCTGACCGTGAGCACGCCGGTCACCGAGGCCTGCCGGGCCGCGCGCTGGCTGAAGAAGCACCCGGAGGGCGTCGGCACCATCGCCTTCACCGTGCGCGACATCGAGCACACCTACCGCCTGCTCGCCCAGCGCGGCGCGACCTTCATCCACGCGGTGCAGGACGCCCCCACCGCGGACGGCGGCACCATCCGCCTGTTCAGCATCACGACGCCGTTCGGCGACACCACCTTCCGCTTCATGCAGAAGATCGACACCGACGCCCCCTTCCCGGGCTTCGTCGCCCACGATCAGCCGAAGGGCGGCACGAACCGCCACGGCTTCGACCGGATCGACCACATCACGTCCAACTTCCGCACCATGCGCCCCATGCTCCTGTGGATGGAGCACGTCATGGGCTTCAAGGTCTACTGGGACGTCGAGTTCCACACGGTCGACGTGTCCGAGAACGCCACCGACGGCTCCGGCCTCAAGTCGGTCGTGGTGTGGGATCCCGAGTCCCAGGTCAAGTTCGCCAACAACGAGCCCGCCGCCCCCTTCTTCAAGAAGAGCCAGATCAACGTCTTCATCGAGGACCTCCGCGGCGACGGCGTTCAGCACGCGGCCCTCACGGTCGGGGACATCCAGGAGACCGTGCGCGGCCTGCGGAAGTCCGGCGTCGAGTTCATGCCCACACCAGGCACCTACTACGACATGCTCCCCGAGCGGATCCAGCGCCTGGGCATCGGCTCCATCGACGAGGACATCGAGGTCCTGCGCGAGCTCGAGATCCTGGTCGATGGTGAGGGAGATCGGGCGTACATGCTCCAGATCTTCCTGAAGGAGCAGGCGGGCCTGTTCAAGGACCAGGAGGCCGGTCCCTTCTTCATCGAGATCATCCAGCGCAAGGGCGACAAGGGCTTTGGCGCCGGCAACTTCCGCGCGCTGTTCGAGTCGATCGAGCGCCAGCAGAAGGCCGAGGGGCGGATCTGATGCTGGACTACATCCAGCGCGGCGAGCTGCCCGCGAAGCACCACATCGCATTCCGCGACCCGGCGGGCGAGCTGCGCTGGGAGGAGTGCCTGACCCGCAAGGGCTTCGACGGGCTCTACAGCATCCTCTACCACCAGCACCGCCCGCACGAGCACAGCGCCGTGCCCACCGAGCACGGTCGGCCCGAGGTGAAGGTCGCGGCGAACCCTGGCCTGCGCAAGCGTCACTTCCGCACCCAGGACCTGGCCTTTCCCTCGGGCCCTGCAGTCGACGCCCACCTGCCGCTGCTGACCAACAAGGACGTCACCATCTCCATGGTGCGCCCGAGCCAGGCGGACCCGGTCTACCAGGTCAACGCCGACCAGGACGACCTCTACTACATCTTCCAGGGCAGCGGCCTGGTCCGCACCGTCTACGGCGACATCCGCTTCGAGCAGGACGACTACGTCTGCATCCCCAAGGGCACCATCCACCGCTTCGTGCCCGAAGAGGGCGTGACCCAGGACTGGCTGCTCATGTCCTGCCACGACGTCGGGCTGCTCGAGCAGTGGCGCAACGCCGCGGGTCAGCTGACGATGGACGCGCCGTACTGCCACCGCGACTTCCGCCGCCCGGAGTTCGTCGGCCCCGTCGACGAGGGGATCCGCGAGCTGGTCGTTCGCCGCGGCGGCCAGAACCACGGCTTCAAGCTGCCTCACACGCCCCTCGACGTGGTGGGCTGGGACGGCACGGTCTACCCGTGGGCCTTCCCGATCCTCAACTTCCAGCCCCGCGCGGGCCTCGTACACCTGCCGCCCACCTGGCACGGCACCTTCAGCTGCCGCGGCGCGCTCATCTGCAGCTTCGTGCCCCGCGCGGTCGACTTCCACGAGCAGGCCATCCCCTGCCCGTACCCGCACAGCAGCGTCGACGTGGACGAGTTCCTCTTCTACGTCCGCGGCAACTTCACCAGCCGCAAGGGCGTCGGCCCCGGCAGCGTCAGCTACCACCCCGCCGGCATCCCCCACGGCCCCCACCCGGGCGCCTACGAGTCCAGCATCGGCCACCGCGAGACCAACGAGCTTGCGGTCATGCTCGACTGCTTCGAGGCCCTGCAGCCGACGGAGCAGGCGGTCAGCGTGGAGGACCTGAAGTACATGGACTCGTTCTTGACGTGAGTGTCCGCCGAGGACCAATCGACGGTGTCGGGAGTCCGGGTCCGGCGTGTGGCCGTGGGCGGGTCGGGGAGCCGCTCGGCACAGAGGGCTGCGCAGAGGGGGATTCGGAGCTTCGAACGTCTGCTTTCAACACGGAGGAGCGGAGGACCGAGCCTTGACGGAGAGAACACGCGATCCGGTTCCTCTAAACAAGTGGTTCATCCGAAGGAATCGGGCGTCGGG
>CALATR010000743.1 GCA_937891875.1 uncultured Pseudomonadota bacterium
CGAGGTGCGCGCGCAGCTTGGCGAGCGACAGCGCCTCCTCGGGATCGCCGGGGTGCACGGCCTGGGTCTCGGGGACGGAGACGCGCACGTCGCCGGCGCCGGTGGGGGGCGCGACGGGCTCGCCGGTGACGTCGATGAAGGCAGCGTCGTCGTCGGCGTGGTCGGGGAAGGGCTCGTCGCCATGGGCGTGGGGCGGAGGACCGGGGTGGTCGTGGGGGCCGGGGTCGGGCTCGCTGTCGGGCTCGGTCTCGGTCTCGCTCTCGTCCTCGGGCTCGGTCTCGGGGTCGGGCTCGCTGTCGGTCTCGGTCTCGCTCTCGCTGTCGGTCTCGGACTCGGTCTCGGGGGCGGCGAGGGCCGAGGGAGAGGTCAGGGTGAGGAGGATGGCGAGGGGGAGGCGCATGGGGGGGCAGCTACCCGCTCGGGAGAGTTAATGCATCATGGTTGCAACAAGTCGCGACGAGCGGGGGCCGGACGGGCGCGAGCGGAGGCGCGACCCGGGCGCGACTCACTCCGGCTTGGTTCCCGAGTTGTAGGCCATCAAGCCCAGGAAGGTCTCTTCCAGGCCCGCCTCGAAGCCGACCTCGACCATGCGATCGCGGAGCCAGCGCTGGCCCTTGTACGCGCGCATGGACTCGGGGATGTAGATGTAGGTCTTGGGGTGGCCGTGCAGCACGGTGCCCAGCACGGCGCCGGAGCCGGTGAGCCAGGTGCGGTAGCCCCAGTCGACGAAGGCGCTGGGCGGACGGGCGAAGTCGAGGTTCCAGAAGGTGCCGCCGGGCACGAGCACCCGGTGCACCTCGCGCAGGACCGCGACCCAGTCGGGGAAGCCGCGCCCGGCGTAGGTGCAGGTGACCTTGTCGAAGGAGGCGTCCTCGAAGGGCAGCGAGCCGGCGTCGGCGAGCACGAAGCGCACGTGGTCCATGCCCGGAGGTCGCTTGACCTCCGCGAGGCGCATCATGTCGGCGTTGATGTCGGTGCCGACGACCTCGCCCTCGGTCGCGATCCCGCCCACCATGAAGCTGGTGTCGCCGGTGCCGCAGGCGATGTCGAGCACGCGATCTCCCGGTTGGATCGCCGCATACTCGACCATGCGCCGCTTCCAGCGGGTATGCCAGCCCAGGCTCATGATGTCGTTGCCGAGGTCGTACTTGTCGGCGACGCGGGTGAAGATCCAGTCGACCAGCGGCTGCTTGTCGACCTTGTGCTCCAGGGCTTCGCGCAGCCCGGAGGGCATCTCGGAGGCGGGTCGGGGCTCGTTCATGCGAGGTCGGTATCCCAGCGCCGGCCGGGGACCACGTCCACGCAACAGTCGTCACCAGTTCGGACCCTGGTGCGGTACGTAGGCCGGGCACCTGCGGACAGAGGCGTCGATGGCTCCCATCTACCTCGACCACCACAGCACCACGCCCTGCGCGCCCGAGGTCCTCGACGCGATGTGGCCCTGGTTCGCCGAGAAGTTCGGCAACGCCGCCTCGCGCACCCACCGCTTCGGCATGGAGGCCCGCAGCGCGGTCGAGCACGCGCGCTCCCAGGTCGCCGACCTGATCGGCGCCTCGCCCAAGGAGATCATCTGGACGTCGGGCGCGACCGAGGCGGACAACCTGGCGGTGCTGGGCGTGGCGACCGCCCGCGGACGGGGCCACGTCGTGACCACCGTCATCGAGCACAAGGCGGTGCTCGACCCGGCGCACCACCTGGAGAAGTTCGGGTTCGACGTGACCTTCGTGGAGGTCGGCGCGGACGGGGTGGTCGACCCGGCGGACGTCGCGGCGGCGCTGCGGGACGACACCATCCTGGTCAGCGTCATGCTGGCGAACAACGAGATCGGCACGGTGCAGCCGGTGGCGGCGATCGGCGCGCTGACCCGGGAGCGCGGCATTCCCCTGCACGTCGACGCGGTCCAGGCGGCGGGTGTGCTGCCGATCGACGTCGAGGCGCTGGGGGCCGACCTGCTGTCGCTCTCGGCGCACAAGATGTACGGACCGAAGGGCATCGGCGCGCTGTACGTGCGGAGGGGTCGGCCGAAGATTCGCATCGAACCGTTGTTCTTCGGCGGTGGTCACGAGCGGGGCCTGCGCTCGGGAACCCTGCCGGTCCCGCTGATCGCAGGCATGGGGACCGCGGCCGAGCTGGCCGGCAAGTCGTTGACCGACGGCACCGTCGAGCGCATGCGCACCCTGCGGGATCGGCTGCGGGACGGGCTCGTGGCCCGCGTGCCGGGCGTGTCGGTGAACGGATCCCTGGAGCACCGGCTGCCGCACAACCTCAACGTCAGCCTGGCCGACGTCGAGGCGGAGGCGCTGATGATGAACCTGCGCGGGGTCGTCGCCGTGAGCAGCGGGTCTGCCTGCAGCTCCGCATCCCTCGAGCCCAGCTACGTGCTCCGCGCCCTCGGCGTCCCCGACGAGCTCGCCTATGCCAGCGTGCGCTTCGGGCTCGGCCGCGGGACGACCGAGGCGGAGATCGACGTGGTCGTGGACGCGGTCGAGGACCAGGCGAAGGCGCTGCGGGAGCTGTCGCCGCGGTTCGGGTGAGGGGGCTCGGCTTCCGATCGCGATCGCTGGGAACCTCCCACCCCGCTCGCGCGTACACTCCCTCGATGCCTCGACCCGCTCCGACCCCGCCTACCGACCCCGACGCCGATCCCCTCGTTCCCGAGCGGATCCTGGCCGAGCACGGGCCGCTGGTGTGGGCGCTGTGTCGGCGGCTCGACCCCGATCCCGAGGACGCCTACCAGGACGTGTGGGCCCACCTGCTGCCCCGCCTCGACCGCTACGACCCCGACCGCGGCACGCTCCGTGCCTGGCTGGTCAGCGTCGCCCACCGCCGGCTCGTCGACCGCCACCGTCGCCGCCGGGTCCGGCGCGTCGAGGCACTCCCCGAGGTCGCCGACCCGAACCCGGCTCCCGACGAGCTCGCCAGCCGGGCCCAGCGCCGGGCGCGACTCGAGGCTGCCCTGCAGGGCCTGCCCGAGTCCCAGCGCCGGGTCGTGGTGGCCCACCACGTGAACGGCCGCGAGCTGGACGCGATCGCCGCCGATGAGCAGGTCGCGCTGGGCACCATCAAGTCACGACTGCACCGGGGTCGCGCCCGGCTCCTGCGCCTGCTCGGAGGTGGGTGATGACCGACGTGGAGGCGCTCTCCCAGCTGCTCTCCGGCGACCTCCCCCGCGAGGAGGCCGACGCCCTGCGCGCCCGCATCCAGGCCGAGCCGGAGCTCGCCGCGATCTGGTCCATGCTCGAGGATCTTCCTGCCGATCTCGCAGAGCTCTCCTCCGCCGAGACCCCGCCCGCCGACCTCGACGCCCGCGTGCTCGCCGCGCACACCCGACCGGCCCCGGTGGCCGCACGGCCGACGCACCGACGGAGCCCCTGGCCCGCCC
>CALATR010000744.1 GCA_937891875.1 uncultured Pseudomonadota bacterium
CCTTCATGCTCGCGCGCACGGAGGAATCGCCGGCGGTCGACTTCACGGACGCGACGACCACCGTGCCACTGTTGGCCGAAGATCCGCCGAGATCCTGGACCTTGCCGGACCCGCCGCTGGAGCGCTTCGCCAGCGGAGGGGGAGCCGGCGCGGGGGGCGGTGGCGGGGCGGAGGACGCGGACGGCTCGACCTCTTCGCGGGCAGCGGCGGGCGCCTCCTCCATGACCTCGTCGTACGCCGCTTCGTCCTCCATGCTGGAGTCCGAGGAGGACGGTGCGCCGGGCGCCATGACCGGCTCGGGCATCGGCTCCGGCTCGCGCATGGGCTCTGCGATGGGCTCCTGCTCGGCCCGCGCGACCTTCGGCGGCGCGGGCGCCGGCGCGGCGATGTCGTCGGCGGCACCACCCTCGTCGTCCATGTCCTCGAGCGCGGCGACCCCCTCCTGGCGGGCGTCGGCGAGGGCCTTGGTCCGGGCGAGGGCCGCGGAGAGGTCGATGGTGGCGACCGCGAGGGGGGAGGTGAGGGGCACCGCGGCGCCCGGGCCCCGCTCGCAGGACAGGGCGCCGTCGCGGATCCCGGGCACGGCGTCCCCGAGGTCGGCGGCTGCGGCGCACAGGTAGGGTCGGGCGAGCAGGCCCTGCTCCTCGGCGAGGAGCACCTGGCCGTAGATCAGGTTTGCATGCGGATCATCGGGGTGGTCGTCCACGGCGTGTCCGGCGTGCAGGCGGGCGGTGTCGAGGTCGCCGGCGGACAGCGCCGCGGCGGCCGCCTGGGTCGACTCCTGCAGGGGAACCGGGGCGCGGGTGTTGACCAGGGGGCGCTGGTTGGCCCACAGCAGGCCGGCCACGGTGAGCGCGCCCAGGGTGACGACGGTGAGGCTTCCGACGATGAGCAGGGTGGCGGCGACGAGCAGGCCGGTGAGCCAGCGCCGACCCCCGCGCTTGCGGCGGCGACGGCGGGGACGGCCATCGGGAACCGCGTCCCCGACCAGCAGATCGCGGACCCGCGCCAGGTCGACCAGCCGGTGCTCGGGCTCGGGATCGGTCGTGCGCAGGACCGCGTCGCGCACGCCGGCCGGCACGTCGGGTCCCGGATCCAGGGCGTCCATCCGGAGCTTCTGGCCCATCACCTGGGCCAGCTGCTGCCCCTCGCTGCTGGACGGCTCGGCCTCGAAGGCCATCTTTCCAGTGAGCGACTCCCACACCACCACACCGAGGGCGTAGGCGTCGGTGCCCTGAGGGTCGGGCAGGTCGCCCTGGAAGGCCTCGGGGGGCAGGTAGACCATCGTGCCCGGCACCATGCCCTCGCGGGTGTGGCGGGTCTGGCCTGCCACCACGGCGATGCCGAAGTCGACGATGACCGGGGTGCCGTCCTTGCGGAGCATGATGTTGCCGGGCTTGATGTCCCGGTGCGCGACCCCGTGCTGGTGGGCATAGGCGAGGGCGTCGGCGACCGGGCCGAAGATCCGGGGGATCTCGTCGCCGGTGAGGGGACCGCGCCGGAGCCGGGCGTCGAGGTCCTCGCCGTCGACCAGCTCCATGGCCATGTAGAGCAGGCCGCGGTCCTCGTCGCGGCCGCCGCCCAGCACCCGCACGATGGCCGGGTGGGACAGACCGGCCAGGGTCTTCATCTCCTGGACGAAGCGCGCCTGGATGTCGCCCACGTTGCTGGGGTCGAGCACCTTGACCGCGGCGAAGACCTCCGCGGAGAGCACGCTGTGCACGCGATAGACGCTGCCCATGCCCCCCGCGCCCAGCGGGAAGTCGATGATCCAGTCGCCCAGGCGGTCGCCACGCTTCAGCTTCATGGGGCCGCCGACAACAGGATGGCCTCGGGGAGCAGCTCGCGCTCGCCGCGGGCGGTCGGGGCGTCGTCGCGGGTGGCGTCCAGGGCGTGCACGACGTCCTGCACGGTGATCCCTGGCGTGGGCACGATGGCGACCGCGCGGTCCGTGGGATGGTCGATCCGGACCCGGCGCGCGAGGCGGTTGAGCTCGGCGGTGGGCCAGGCGGCGCAGCCCCGGGTGGGGCAGGGGAGCTCGAGGCCGGCGCGGCCCGGGTCGAAGACCTCGTCGCGGACGCTCACGACGTAGCCGCGCTCCGGATCGAGGGTGACCACCGGGTTGGCGTAGCCGGTGATGTCCTCGGTCGATCGCGGCTTCGCGGCGCTCGGCGAGGAGGTGGCGACCTTGGCGGTCGGCGTGGGGGCAGCGACGGCGATCCCGCTGTCCCCCTCCGGACCGCGCACGAGGAGCCAGGGCTTGTCGAGGCCGAGGGGACGGGCGGCCTCGAGCACGCTGGCGACGGTGAGGGCGCTGGCGTCGGGGGAGGCGGAGACGCCGAAGCGGCGCGGGGGGGCCTCGCCGGTCTTCGCGGCCGCGGCGCGCAGGGTGTCCATGCGGCCCTTCAGCACCGCGACCAGCTGGCCATCGGCCCCGTCGTCGGGGCTGGCCAGGGTGGAGACCACCTCGTCATCGACCAGGATTCGGCCCGGCTCGACGCGCACGGTGAGTGCCAGGGGGGAGGGGATGTCGGCGCGGGAGGTGGACGCGGCGACGGTGCCGCCGCACCCGACGAGGAGGAGCGCGAGAGAGCCGGCGAAGAACGCCTGGGATCGAGGTGGGTGACGGTGGGCTTCGCGCGGCGTCGTGGACATGGGGCTCCAGCCGGTCCAGTGTACCCGTACCGGCCGCGACGGCGACGTCAGTGCGGCGAGACTGGCGCCAGCCACGCTCCGGGCGTAGGTGCTGACCACGGTGGAGGCTCCCTGTTCCGGTTGTTGCGATGCGGAAGTCGAGGACCTGCTGGCGCGCTGGTGTTCGCGCTCGGCGCGGCGGCGTGCGGCGGGGCGGACTCGAATGCCGTGACCCTGCAGATCCTCGACCGCCGGGAGCGCCCGGTGCTCGACGCCGAGTGGGTCGTGGGCGACCAGCGCACCCCGGTCGACAGCGCGGCGCTGGTCCAGGTCAACCTCGCCAGCGGTCCGGTCATGGGTCTGGTCGAGGCGGACGGCTTCCTCACCGAGCCCGTGGTCGTGGGCAGGGACGACTCTGGCGAGCAGGTGACCATCGCGCTGTACAGCTCCGACGTGCACTGGGCCCTGCACGCGGGCGGCGACGTCATGCTCGGCCGCCGCTACGTCGAGCCCCACGAGGGCGACCCGCTGCTGGACCCGGTCGACCCCTCCGAGGGCGCGCCCGACGTGGTCTCGGACCTCGCTCCGCTCTTCACCGCCGCCGACGTGCGGCTGATCAACCTCGAGACCGTCGTCGGCGAGCTGCCCATGGACGCGGCCTACCCGGGCAAGCGCTTCCTGCTGCAGACCCCGCCGGGCGCGCTCGATGCCCTGTCGAGCCTCGAGGTCGACGCGGTCGACCTGGCCAACAACCACGCCTACGACTGGCTCGATGACGGCGTCGTCAGCACGCTCGACGCGCTGGACCGGGCGGGGCTGCCCCGCTACGGCGGCGGGCTCACCCCCGAAGAGGCGGAGGCGCCGGTCATCCTGGAGCACCAGGGCGTGCGCATCGGGGTCATCGGCTTCACCAGCGTCGACGGCCGCTTCGTCAACGACAGCTACCCGGAGGACGGCGAGGCCATTCCTGCCGACCTCGACCCCGCCGAGGCCTGGCAGTACGAGGCGCGCTCCTGGGGCTTCGCCAGCGATACCTGGACCGTGCCCGAGGCGGGACGGCGCGCGGGCTCGGCGTGGCGGCTGTTCAAGGCGGTCGAGGACGAGCTCACCGTCGACGAGTCTGCGGCCGCGTGGGACAGCCTGCGCCAGACCTACCCCGAGCTGCAGGACTGGGTCGCCCACCGCGGCCACGGCGGCGCCGCCCTGTGGGACACCGCCACCTCGCCCCGGGCCATCGCCGCGCTGGCCGAGCAGACCGACGTGGTCGTCGTGCAGCTCCACGGCGGCTTCCAGTTCCTCCCGGGCATCTCCGAGTTCGTCGACCGCATGGCCCGAGACGCGTCGGACGCCGGCGCCGACCTGGTGATCGCGCACCACCCCCACGTGCTCCAGGGCGCCAGCTGGCACGGGGACACGCTCATCGTGCACAGTCTCGGAAACCTGGTGTTCGACCAGGACTTCCTGGCGACCTTCCCCTCGGCCGTGCTGCGGACCGTGTGGGAGCGGGACCAGCTGGTGGAGGCGCGCTTCCTGCCGGTCGAGCTGGTCGGGTATCGGCCCGTGCCGGTGGCCGATGCCCAGGCCGCGCGCACCGTGCGCACCATCTGGGAGCGCAGCCGGCTGGGTGGCCTCGGGGACCGGGTCGACGGTGAGGTGCGCGTCGTACAGGGCGAGCTCGACGAGTCCATCGAGGTCGCCACCCTGAAGCTAGACCGCCACACCGGGCTGGTCGTCCGGCAGCGTCCGTCCGCCGACAGCGTGCAGGTCGAGGTCCGCAAGGACGGGGTCGCCGCCCTGCCCCGCGACGTGCTGGTCGATCCACGGCTGGGCCTGTCCGTCGGCACGGCCCCCGACGTCTTCGTAGGCCGCGATCTCTTCGGCTGGGGCGACTTCGGCGACCGGCTCGCCGACGGACGGATCACGGACGGTGCCCAGTGGGTCTTCGACGGCACCGACGAGCGCCTGGTCGTGCTGCCTGATGGCCAGGTGGTGCTCGAGCTCGAGCGCGACGGCTTCGACGAGCAGGTGGTCACCTCCCGTCCGGTCGCGCGCACCCCCCTGTTCGACCACCGGCTGTGGGACGCCACCGGCCGCGAGCCCGCCGATCCCGACCCCCGCTACGCCCTGCGCTTGCGGGCCCGGTCCACCGGGGTGGGGGAGCCCCACCTGCAGGTCATCGTCTACGACTTCGACGACACCGACCCGACCCGCGATCCGTCCACCGCCGTGCTCGGTGAACACCGCATGGAGATCGACGTCGGCCGGCGCTGGAAGGACGTGCTGCTCCCGATCCCACCGGAGTGGCTGGTCGGCGAGGGCGATGAGCGCGCGAACCAGCTGCTCACCTACGTGCGCCTCGATCCCCCCCGGGTCGGCCGCGCCACCCTGCAGGTCGCCGATCTCCAGGTCCTGGAGCTTCGCCGTGCGGATGCCATGCCCGCCGTTCCCGGCGCCTGGGACATCGTGCTGAACGAGAGCGGCGAGACCCTCTCCCTGGACGTGCCGGTGGTGCGCCCGGCGGACTGAGCCGGAACCCCCACGTCGAGCCGGTCCAGGACGCGTTCATCGTGGCGCACGGGCCGTGCGCGCCGCGAATGGGAAATTCATTTCCCACGTGCGGAGCAGAGCCATCCCGGGCCATTCTGGTGGTTCTAGCGTGGTCTGGGGAAAAGTGGTCCGCGCAAGCACGGGATCAGCGGGGGGCTTGTGGAAAACATGCGGGAAACCCCGTTCAGTGGGCATCGTCGATAAGCAAGGTTCCGGCGTGGAGCAGAAGTTGGCACGCCCCCTGCATAAGCCCATGACGCATCGGGAAACCCCGGTGATGACCGACAGATTGGTCGACTGGCCGGCTTTGCTCCGGCTCTGTCCGTCCAGTTGGTCTGATCTTTGACGTCGAAAACCCCATGGAGGCTGATGCGCCTCGGCTCCCGTTCGCGGGAGCGGCTCCCCTCGGGGGGCGGTCCTCTCGGGGACAGCGCATCGAACGTCGTACCGGACAGACCCTGTCCAGGCCCTAGGGCTCTGGGCGCCGCACCCTCGGGTGCGGTCTCTTCGACCTTCGCGGTCGCAGATGGGGGGGATCGTGGTCTCGGGTGTCGCTGACACGGCACACGGGGCGGGCGGTCGACGCCTGGCGCAGGATCTCGGTCCAGCGGCTGGCGAAGGTCGTCACGAAGACCTGCTGCGGAGCAGGTTGGGAAACAGGCTTCACGCCTGGCGCTGCGGAACGACGCGCATGCCTCGAAGGGGAAAAACCCATGGAAGGAACGTTCATCTCGCACTTGTTGCGAGGTGAAGGGTCTCGCCGGCGGAGCAACGCTCCGAAGTCGAGCACCCCTCCAGAGACGGCTGAACTCGCTGGCCCTCCCGGGTCTGGGAAGGAGGCTGCTCATCTGGTGCTGCGTGTCGGCGCGTCGACCTCGGTCGGGGCGCTTGTCGCAGAAGACGGATCCGGTCGTCCTCGTGGCGATCGTCGGTGCGCTCCGCAGTGCACTGGGGATGTGGCGGCCTTCGGGCTCGAGCACCCCGGTTCGTCCAGGGCTCCACAGGCTGACAGCTCGCTGTCGGTGTGGGGAGCGGGTGTAACGGCAAGGGGGCAACGGCCGCGGTGACGCGGTGCGGCTGCCGGAGGGAGAGACTTCGTAGGGTTCGCGCATGGTCCGGAGGGTCGGGTCTGCTGGAGCTTGCTCCACAGGCTGATGCCCGAAAGGCCTTGAACCTCATGACCGGCTGCAGGGTGCAACAGACCTGCGAGCGCAGACGTGGAGCAAACCGTCGGGGTGGTGAGAGACCACGAGGGCGGAACGTGACCGGGTCCGGGTGGTGCCGACCGGCCGAAGCGAGGGCATTCGCTCTTGCGGGAGTGGACACGGCTGCGGGTGTACGGTGGAGGGGCGAGCTGTGATGAACCAGAGAGGCGGCGAGGCGTCAGGCTCGTCAGCGTCCGATCGGCCCGGGTTGACCGGTGCGATCCGCAGGCCTGAGCCACTCTTCGGAGCGGCTGCGAGGCCACGGGAGATACCCCGGGAGGAGCACCGCTTGCGGTGAAGCCTGTGGGGGGAGCAGGGAAGCACCACAACCCTGCAACCGTGAAGTCGTCCGTTGACTACGCGTCCCTCGGGGCGGGTGCACACCTTCGGGTGTGACGATGCACAACCAGTGGCAACGCTGAGCGGGCATCGGGTCGGACAGTCTGCAGACTGCATGTCGTGGCAACTCGGGACCGACTCGTCGGAACCGATCGGACTGCCAGTCCTCTTTGTGTACGTTCCACCGTGGTTTCAAGATGCACAAACCCCCGGCGCCTCAGGGCTCCGGGGGTTTTCCTGTTGTAGCGCCGGCCGTCGGGCGGTCCGGTGGGATCGAACCTGCCTCCGTCGTAGACTAGACTCTCCGCGATGGAGGGTCCCTCATGGCGGACGAGCGCCTCACCCAAGGGCGTCACCACCTGCTGAACGGCCGGCGAGCCCTGCGCCTGGGATTTCGCGAGGACGGACAACGCTACTTCCAGGCCGCTTTGCTGCGCTTCCGCAGTCCGGAGCTCCGCCTGGGGGAGGCGCATGCCCTGCGTGGTCTGGCCGAGGCGGCGCTGGCGATGGACCTGGTGGACGAGGCTGAGACCCAGGTTCGCGCAGCCCTGGCGACGTACCAGGAGATCCCCGCGCTCGTGGAGGCCTTTCAGGAGACTTGCAGCGAGGGGAGCGAGGAGGACCAGGAGACCCGGGCTTCCCTGGAGAGCGTGCGCTCCGGTGCGCGGGAGGGAGAGGTCGCCAGCTGGGCCCTGCTGGGCGAGGTGCTGTCCCGTAGGGGGCACCTCGAGGCTGCGGAAGCCGCGCTCGAGTCGGCCCAGAACCGCTTCGGTGATCTGCAGGAGAGCGCCGCCGCTGCCGAGGTCTACGGCGTGCATGGACGGGTCGCCCAGCGCGAGGAGCGCATCGACGACGCGCGCACCTGGTTCGACCGCGCGGTCCAGGCCCACCACGACGCGGCCAACAAGGAAGGCGAGATCGTCAGCCGCCTGCACCTGGCCGAGGTCGTGCGCCAGCTCGGCGACATCGATGTCGCCTACGCCACCCTGCACGAGGCCCTGCGCCTGGCCCGCGACATGGACGAGGAGCTCCTCGAGGGGCGGGTGCTGTGTGCGCTCGGCGAGGTGGCCCTCGAGGCGCGGCACGACGCGGAGGCGGCGTCCTACTTCGACGACGCGCTGTCCGCGGCCCGGATCGCCGGCGACATCGAGCGCCAGGCCCAGGCCCTGGTCGGGCGGGGCACCGCCGGCGGTCGGCGCGGAGAGGCGGACGCCATCCCGACCATGTTCGAGGGCATCAAGATCCTCGGGGAGTGGCCCGGTCAGCTCGGGCTGGCGCCTGCGCTGCTCCGCCTGGGCAACCACGCGCGGCGGGTGGGCGAGGCGCGCCTGGCCCTCGCCACCTCCGAGGTCGCCCGACGCATGTACCTGACCCGCGACCCGATCGGCGGACAGGGGCAGGCCCTGCGGACCCAGGTGAAGGCGCTCGCCCAGCTGGGCCTGGGGGAGACCACGCTGTGTGCGGCGTTTGCCCGGGAGAAGCTGGCGGGGGCCCTGCAGCCGAACGCGGTCGAGGTGGCCGAGTGGTACGCGGAGCGCGCGCCTGACGAGGTCGTGGACAAGCTGCGGGCCGAGCCGCTCGAGTCGCTGATGACCACGACCCGCACGACCCTGGAGCAGATCCTGGAGGCGGACCTGCAGCTGGCCGCGCTGGCCCGCGAGGACCTCGATGACGTCGATAAGGCGCTGGGCCTGATCTCGGTCATGGTGGAGGAGCTGGTCCGGGACAAGCCGCGCCTGTCGGTGCGCCCCGTGGTCGGTCGCACCGAGGAGCCGGCGGTCCTGCGCAAGGGTGGGCCGGACGCGCCGACCGAGTCGGCTTCGGATGCAGCCGCGGACAGCGAGAAGGGCGACGACGGCGAGTACAAGAGCCTCGAGGACGTCTACGGCTCGCTGTACGAGAGCTAGCCCCGCAACCAGCGTCCGCGCGGGGCGGTAGCGCCGCTCCGCAGGCGGTACAGTGCGCTCGCCCTTGCAGGGAGCGTCCATGCACGACATCGCGCCGTACACCTACTCGCCCGCTGGCAATGTGATCGTCCTCGCGGACGGTCCGGAGCTGCTGGTCTACTCGGCCGCCAACGACCAGGGCCTGTGGAAGGCGATGGCCGAGGACGTGCTGATGGGGGTCGGCGCCACCGAGGACCAGGTGCTCTCGGTCGACGCGACCGGCAAGATCACCGCCTACCGCCCGGTAGACGGACACCAGCTCTTCCAGGTCGAGACCGACAGCTCGCCCATCACGATGACCGTCTCCGCGGACGGCCACTGCCTCATCCTGGAGGCCTCGGCCATCTGCGTGGTCCGTCCGGGGGCTGACCCGCTGCGGGTGGGCTGGGAGACGCCGCGGGCGGCGGCGTGGGGTCCGGACAGCGCCAGCATCGGGATCGGTGGGGCGGATGGGACCTTTGCCGTGGTCGATCCGGCCTCGGGAGGCGCGTGGGGCACCCAGGCCCTCGGCGCGCCCATCCGCGGGGTCGCCTGGCGGCCGGACGGCACCTGGGCGGTGGCCCACGGACAGCAGATCAGCTTCGTGAGCAGTGACGGGACCGAGATCAGCTCGGTCCTGCCGGTGCCCGGGGCGGTCGGCGAGGTGGCGGTGTCCAACGACGGTGCGATCCTGGCGGTCATGGTGGACACCCAGAAGGTCGTGCTGTTCGAGCTGCACGGCAACGCCGTCGTCGGTGAGGTGACCTTCCAGCGGGAGGTCTCGCACATCCAGTTCGGCACCAAGCACTGGCTCGGCTTCGGCTTCGACTACGGCGATGCCAACCGGCTGGACGTCGCGACGGGCAAGGTGACGCGCACCCAGGCCCACCCCGGCCGCGCCCAGAACGCCTGGGCGATGAACGCCTCGGTCAACCAGGCGCTGGTGCGTGGCGGCATCGCCAACGTGGCGGCGGCCGGCGTGGCGATC
>CALATR010000745.1 GCA_937891875.1 uncultured Pseudomonadota bacterium
CGACGACCACCGCGCCGCCGAGGGGGGAGTCCAGGGTGCCTCGGGGGAGCCGGGCGCCGGTCTGGTCGACGATCAGCTCGCCAGTCTGGGGATCGACGTGCAGCACGCGGGTCCAGGTGCGCGCGACGAGGTCGCCGAGCCAGACCGCGTCGGAGCCGGTCCCGGCCTTCCAGACGTCGTGGGTCCCACGGACCGTGGCCGCCCCGCTGCGCAGCGGTGAGAGCATGATCGGACCGCCCCCACGGGCGCGGACGATCTCCTCCACGCTGCTGGTCTGGGCGATCAGGCGACCAGGCCCGGCGGCCTGCACGTGATCGATGCTCCGCGCCTGGCCGTAGAAGTCCGCGGGCGGCATCCAGCGATCGAGGACCTGTCCCCGCAGATCGATGATGAGGAGTTCTTCCCGCTCGCCGGTCGGACCTGGCTCGTCCGTCAGGCTGACGAGCGCGATGGAGACGTCGGGCACGCTTCCGATGTCCCAGTCGCCCCAGCCGCCGGACGCGCCGAGGTCTCCGTCCGGACCCCCGCCGTCTCGTGGGCTGAATCCCTGCTCGGACCCGCAACCGACCAGGCACGCCAGGACCACCAGTGCTCCGATCTGCCGCATCCGACCTCCCCCACGGCCTTCGCGGGCGGGAGGCGGCGTCTGACATTCAGCGCGGGGCGGACCTCGCGACCACGAGCGCCATCAGGGCCTGGTGGGCGTCGGCGACCACGTCGAGGTGGGCCTGCTGCTGACGGAGGAAGACGGCGTGGGCGGACGCGGTGGCGTCCTGGGCGGCGCCGAGGGCGGTGAGGAGCTCGGTGGGGGGGAGCGCCGCCGGCGTGGGAACTGGGCGGGGAGCGGCGGTGTGGGGGGAGGGGCGGGGCGGTCTCCAGTCTCCAGTCTCCAGCTTCGGCCGGTTGGGGAGTGGAGGGGCCGACGGAGGGGTCGCGGTAGGGGCGGTGGGCGCTTGGGGCGGGGCCGCGAGCTGGGGTTCCGGCGTGGGGATGGCTTCGGTCGAAGGCGCGGTTTGCCAGACCAGGGGCTCTACGGCTGGCGCTGCCTGGCCGCCGAAGCGGACGACGGAGGGCACGGCGGTCCAGGCGTCCCAGCGCAGGAGCTCGGACGCGGGCTCGGCGGGGCCGGGGAAGCGCAGCAGCACCTCAGTACCGCTCCTCGAGGCCGGCCATGGCGGTGTACTGGCCGCCGTCGACCTTGGCGACCACGCGCCCGCCGCCATCGACGAAGGTCGCGCTGAAGGACCCACGGGCGGTCTTGGTGGGCTCGAACTGAATGTGCACGTCGATGTCGCCGCGGAAGGGCGCCACCTGGGTGTAGCGGCCGACGTAGGTGGGCAGGGCCGAGGCGCCGCGGTGCTCGCGGACCCACAGGCCGACCAGCTGCAGCGCGCTGTCGAGCGTCACCGGGTCGGTGGTCCAGGCCGCGGCGTCCACGCCGAGGCGCTTGGGCCGGGAGCTGGCGAGGGTGCCGACGATGCCGTGGTCGCTGTGGCCGCGGATGGACTCGATGCCCTGGAAGCCGGGTCCGTGGAAGAGGAAGCGCTGGTAGGCCTCCTCGACGCCGTAGGGGTAGGCGAGCTTGCCCAGGCCGTTGCTGCCGGGGAAGCGCTCGCCGGCGGGGCCACGGGGGGCGAGGTCGACGGTGCCCTTGTAGTGCACGGTCGGCAGGCCCAGCTTGTTCTTGGCACCGAGCAGCTCGAAGGACAGCGCGACCTCCGCGCCAGGCGCCGGGTCGGTGGGCTTCCAGCGCAAGGTCAGCGTTGCACCCTGATCTTCGTCGAGCACGATGCCCTTGAGCACAGCCACGTCGCGGACCCCCACGAAGCGCAGGTCGGGGCAGGCGCGGCGGGCGGCGCCGGCCATGGTCTCCATCGCCATGACGAAGGGCAGGACCGGCTTGCCGTCGATCTGGTGGTCCGCCAGGAAGGTCTCGCGGCCGTCGAAGCGCACG
>CALATR010000746.1 GCA_937891875.1 uncultured Pseudomonadota bacterium
CGTCCTCTTCGCCGTGCTCGCCTTCGTGGTCCGCCGGGTGCTCGCCAGCGTGTTCAAGCGGGTGAAGCTCGATCCGACGGCGGCGGGCTTCGTGCAGTCGGTGACCCTGCTCGCCTTCATCACCGTCGGCACCCTGACCGCGCTCTCCCAGTTCGGCGTCGACACCACCTCGCTGCTGACCAGCGTGGGCGTGCTCGGGCTGACCGTGGGCTTTGCCGCCCAGAACACGCTCTCGAACGTGATCTCAGGCCTGTTCATCTTCTGGGACCGCCCCTTCGTCATCGGCGACCTGGTCGAGGTGGACGGCGAGTACGGCCGCATCGAGACCATCACCCTGCGCTCCACCCGCCTGGTCACCGTCGACGGCCGCATGGTCGCCATCCCCAACGCGGTCATCGCCAACGGCCGGGTCGCCTCGTACACCAACTTCCCCAACCTGCGCATCGACGTGCCCGTCACCATCGGCGTCAACGAGTCGATCGGCCGGGCGCGGGAGATCCTGCTGGGCCTGGTCACCGACCCCGCGGTGTGGATGGCCGAGCCCGCGCCCGCCGTCGTGGTCAAGGACCTCGGCGACTACAACGTCACCATCGAGCTGCGAGCCTGGCTGATCGACGAGACCAAGCACGTGGCGGCCCGCTTCGCCCTGCGCGAGGCGATCAAGGAGGCCTTCGACAGGGCCGGCGTGGAGATGCCCTTCGAGACCCTGGCGCTGACGCCGGTGAAGGTCGAGCCGGTGGAGGTGCGCGAGGCGCCGGCGGCGTGACCTACAGCTCCAGCGTGTGGAAGTGCACGCTACGATCGAGGAGGAACGCCAGGAACACTCCGTCGCCGCTGCCGACGACCCGGGCCTGCTCGGGCAGCGTGAAGGCGGCGCGGACTCCACCGTCGGGGTCCACGCTGGCGAGGGTGCGGCGGCTGTTCATCGCCAGGGCGCCGGTGGGGCCGTGGCCGCTGATGGAGGTGATCCGGCCGCCCAGGAACCGCCGCCAGACCTCGTCCCCGGTGAGGGGATCCAGGCGGACCAGCTCGTCGCGGTCGGAGACGTAGAGCGCGTCCAGCTGGGGGTTGAAGGCCAGGTGCGTGCCGGTCGCGACGGACCTCGGTCGGCGGGGGTCCACCGCGAAGACCGCGTCGGCGTCGCGGACCCAGGCGCGGCGGGACCTGGGGTCGGTGACCAGCTCCACGTCGGGGTCGCAGGCGCCGAGCTTCAGGGTCGCACCCGCGCTCAGCCAGCGCACGGTGCAGCGCGCGTCCGTCCGGGTGAGGGCGACCAGCTCGCCGTCCGCGGAGAACCCGGCATCGACCACGTCTTCCAGGGCGTGGTGGGCGATCTCGGGCTTCTCCCAGACCTCCTCGAACAGGGTCACGACGTGCAGGCCGGCCGGCGAGATGGCGAGCAGGCGGTGATCCCACAGGTCGACGACCTGCTCGTCCTCCTCGGAGGGTGCGGCGTCGATGTCCTGCATGAGCCCGCCGCCGTCGGCGTTGAACTCGCAGGTCTGGCCCAGCATGCTCGCGTGGCCGGTCGGTTCGTCCACGTTGAACGCGAGGCCCGAGACCTCCATGTTCGACAGCGAGCCGCGGTATTCCACCTCGAGCTCGCCTCCGCACGCGGTCAGCAGCGCCAGACACGCGATCGTCCGCATGAGAACCCCCTCTCGCGGAGGCTACCCTGGATCCGGACCCGCCCGCCCCTACTTCCCCTGCTCCGCCTCCAGCTTCTCGCGGTCGAGCTCCTGCTGGCCGTCGCGGCTGTACTCGCAGGCGAGGCTCGGATCGGCGATGAGCTTGCGGCTGTGGTCCTTGTCGATGTGCGAGTGGGTGTGGGCCTTGGGCAGGGCGAGCACCCGGGACAGGGTGGCCTGGCCGCGGGCGATCATCTCCGGCTGCTCGCGCTTGGTGCCGATGCACAGCTGGGTGACGCCGAGCTCCTTGAGGGCGCGGATCCGGTTGGGGGCGCACTTGTCGGCCCGCTCGAGCCAGGCGAGCGACTTGTCCAGGTCTCCGCGGGTGCCGGCCAGGGCGCCCACGATCCACCAGTCGGGGACGAGCCGGTAGAAGATGCCGAGCGTCAGGTAGGTGTCGCAGGGCAGGTCCTCGGCGCTGGAGAGGCTCGTGTAGCGATAGGGGGCGTTGGCGGCTGCGATCCAGTCGGCCTCGACGTTCTTCAGGTTGAAGAGCGAGGACAGCACGCCCTTGGTGGTCGACATGCGCCCCAGCGCGATCCCGCGGTTGAACAGCAGGTGGGCGTTGCCGGGGTCCAGCTCGAGCGCCTGGTTGGAGAGCTCGTACATCTCCTTGTAGAGCGCGATCTTGTCCATCGACTCGTCGGTGCGCTCGACCACCTCGCCCTTCTCGAAGAGGAAGCGGATGACGTGGCGGTACAGCTCGACGTCCTTCGGGTCCGCGGCCAGGCGCGCCCGGGCCAGCTTCAGGCCCTCGTCGATCTGGCCATCGCCGTAGAGCACCTCGAGGTCGTAGTGGGGCGACTCCTCGGTCACCGGGCCCGGGCCGGGGCGATCGTCGGCGACGGCCTCGGGGATCTTGCCCGCGAGCGCGGGAGTGGCGGCGGCGACAGCCGTCAGGAGGGCACACAGGACGATCAGCGCACGGAGCATGCAGGCCTCAGGGAGCGTCGTCGGAAGACCCGGGAGGTACCCCGGCTGTTCCAGGGTCGCACGGATCGGGGTCGGTGGGGCGGTCCAGCGGCAGGACCTCGGGGGTGGCCCACCAACGCGCCATGTCGGCGAAGGGCTCGCTCGCGACCTCGATGAGGCCGCCGTCCGGGTGGGGCACCCGCAGCTCGGCGCTGTGCAGGGCGTGGCGGGGGGCGCCGACCTCGGCGATGAGCGCGTCGGTGAGGCCGTGATCCCGCGCCTCCAGGAAGACCTCGCAGCGCTCGCCGTACATGCGATCGCCCAGCAGCGGGAAGCCCGCGTGGGACAGGTGCACCCGGATCTGGTGGGTGCGGCCGGTGGTGATGCGGCAGCGCAGGCTCGTGATCGGGCCGACCGGGCTGTCCTTGCGGCCCAGCACGGTCGCCTCGGTGAAGGAGGGCAGGCCGTCGTCGACGACCGCCATCTGGATGCGCACCGGGCCGCTTGCCGGGCCGATCGCCCCGTGCATCTCCAGGCGCTCCCACGCCGGTCGCCCGCGCACGATCGCCCGGTATGCCTTGTGGGTGCGATCCGAGCGAAACGACGCCTTCAACGCGATGTTCGCCTCGGAGTCCTTCGAGATGCAGACCAGTCCGCTGGTGTCCTTGTCGATGCGGTGCACCAGGTCGGCGTCGGGCCACCGGGTGCGCACCACCCCGACCAGCGCGTAGACGTGGCGATCGCCGGCGGGGTGACACATCATGCCGGGCGGCTTGACCACGACGGCGACGCGCTCGTCCTCCCAGGCGACCTCGGGAAAGGGCGGCGGGGGGCCCATCGCCGCGAGGCCGGGGATGAACAGGAGCAGGATCTCCCCCTCGCGCACGGTGTGGCTCGCGCGCAGGGCCCGGCCGTCCTCGTCCTGCACCAGGCCCTGGCGGATGCACCGCGAGAACGTCGTGCGCGTCCAGGTGCGGAAGCGGCGCGCAAGGAAGCGGTCCAGGCGCATGCCAGCACCTCCGGGGGGCACGGGGAGGCGCCGGGGGGCGTGGACGGCGGGGGTCTCGGAGTCGGTCGTCATCGGCTGGACATGTCACCATGGCGCGGCGTCGGGCACCATGCCCCGAGGAGGAGAGATGCGCACGAAGCACCTGCTGCTGCTGGCCGCGCTCGGGTGGTCGTGCACCGGGGACGGGACCGACGGCAGCGACGAGACGGACGTGGTCGACACGGACAGCGACACGGACACGGACACGGACTCGGACTCGGACTCGGACAGCGACACGGACTCGGACACCGATACGGACTCGGACACCGGGGGCGACTGCGAGCCGATCGTGACGTTCGAGGATGGAAAGTCCCCTTCGAACGAGATCTTCGTGAGTCCGGGCGGCGACGACGGCGGGGCGGGCACCCGCGGCGAGCCCCTGCGCACCGTCGGCGAGGCGGTCCGGCGGGCGAGCCCCGGCACGGCGATCCGCCTGCTCCCGGCGACCTGGAACGAGCGCATCTGGGTGAGCGAAGCGCGCGGCACGGCCGCAGCACCCCTGTGGATCGGCGGCGTTCCCGGCGAAGATCCGCCGGTCATCACCAACGCGTCCGAGGGGCTGCACGCGTCGAACGTCTCCTACGTCATCTTCCACGACCTGGTCGTGCGGGGCACCCGGGACAACGGCATCAACATCGACGACGGCGGCAGCTACGACGACCCGCTCGCCACCCACCACGTCATCGTGCGCGACGTGGTCATCGAGCAGGTGGGCGGCAGCGGCAACCAGGACTGCCTCAAGCTGTCCGGCCTCGACGACTTCTGGATCCTCGACAGCGCCCTGCGCCAGTGCGGAGGCGGGATCAGCGGCAGCGGCATCGACATGGTGGGCTGCCACGACGGGCTCATCGCGGGCAACGTGCTCGCGCAGACCTCGGGGAGCGGGGTGCAGGCGAAGGGCGGCACGACGGACGTGACCATCGCCTGGAACGACTTCGACGACTTCGGCCAGCGCGGCGTCAACATGGGCGGGTCCACCGGCTACGAGTTCTTCCGCCCGCCCCTGTCGACCAGCTCCGACAACGCCGAGGCCCGGCGGCTGCGGGTGCACGCCAACCGCTTCCGCGGCGGGGTCGCGGCCTTCGCCTTTGTCGGCTGCGACGCCTGCATCGCCAGCCACAACACGATCCTGTACCCGGAGAGCTGGGTCTTCCGGATCCTCCAGGAGACCACCTCCGACGAGACCTACACCTTCGTGCCCGCCCAGGACGGCTTCCTCGTCAACAACCTGGTCGTCGCCCGGCGCAGCGAGCTGTCCCGCTGGGTCAACATCGGCGGCGGCACCGATCCCGACAGCTTCACCGTGCGCGGCGACCTGTGGTGGGGCGGCGCCGGGGCCGAGACCCCGACCCTGCCCGGCGACGTCTCCGGCCTGGTGGTCGGCCAGGATCCCCTCGTCGACGAGGACGGCATCCCCGGAGCGGGCTCGCCGGCGATCGGCGGTGATCCGCTGACCGACGGGCTGAGGGACCGACTGGGCGGGTGTTTCGAAGAGCCGATCACGCGGGGGAGCGTGCAGGTGAGGTGAGGCGAGCTCGTTGTCGGGGTCGATCTCGTTGTGGGTCTCGGTCTCGTCGTCGATCTCGGTCTCGTCGTCGGTCTCGGTCTCGTCGTCGGTCTCGATCTCGTCGTCGCTCTCGAGACTCGAAACTCGAGACTCGAAACTCGAGCCTTCGAGAGCGAGAGCGACGCGTCAGCGCCGCTGGAGTCGGTTGAGCATGGCTCCGATCCGGCGCAGGTCCTGCTGCCGGTCAGCCGCCTCCTTGAAGTCGACCAGGTCCAGGACTGCGACGCACTCACCGGCGGAGCCGGCGGCGATGCGCAGGTGGTTTCGGCCTGCCTGGCCGGAGCGGGACCAGCCCTCCGCGATGTTGAGCACCGTGGACTCCGCAGCGCGGACGCCCTGGTCACGCAGCGTCCGCTGGTCGGGACGCCATGGCGCCTGGCGCATCCAGCGCGCGACGCGCACCGCGAGCCGGTAGACGTCGGTGCTCTCGAACGTGAACTCGTAGGTCATCTCGTCCTCCACGGGGCCGGAGGCGGGTGAGAGCGGCCCCTCACCCGGAGGGCGCGAAGCGGGGCCGCTCGAACCCACCGC
>CALATR010000747.1 GCA_937891875.1 uncultured Pseudomonadota bacterium
CAGCAACGCGACTCCCCGCGGGTGGGCCCCACCACTCCCGCGCTGGCAGCAACGCGACCCTCGCGAGCGGTTCCGCTCTCCACTCCCGCGCTGGCAGCAACGCGACTCCCCGAGAGAGGAACGACACTGCCCTACTCCTCGCCCTTCTCTTCCAGGTACTCGTCCGCACTCTCGTAGTTCTTGGCGATCCCGCCGCGGACCGTGCCCTTCACCATGTCCTCGCCCACGTTGATGTTCTCGAACGTGGTCTCCGTCCACAGGGCCTGCATGCGCAGCGTGCCCTCGCCCTGGCTGTCCGTCTCGACCACGACGCCTTCGGGAGCGTCAGCAGCCAGGAAGCCGCGGCCGTCGCGCTCGATGGTGTACTCGATCGAGTAGGACTGCACGATCGTGGCGTTGCCGCCGTCGCCGGTGGCCGACTCCTTCATGTAGGAGCGGGCGATGACGGCCCAGCGCGGCTCGTCGTCCTCGCTGATGTCGATCCACCGGAAGTCCTTGTAGAACAGGTAGGGGACCTCCATCAGGAAGTTCTTCTTGATGAGGTCGTTCTCGGTGTAGATGGTCTCGCAGCCGCGGTCGAGCCAGCAGTCGTCCCCGGAGAGGAGGGCGCGGTCGTACTTGTCGGGGCTGTAGGGCTCCACCGGCACCTGGCTGTCGAGCATGACGATCTCGGCGTGGGGCTGGCCCTGGTAGGGGGACAGGTGGGCGACCGTCATGCTGACGATGCCGTCGAGGCCGGCGTCCGGGTGCTCGATGTCCGCCAGCTGCTCCTCGGTCAGCGGGTTCTGCTCCAGGGAGCGCTTCAGCTCGTCCCCGCTGCCCATCTCGAGCGTCACGTAGGTCTTGGTCTCGATGGCCCGCAGGACCTCTGCGACCTCGTCGGCGTCGCCCTCGAAGTTGGCGAACAGCCACGGCATCGCATCGGCCAGCTCGGCATCGGCGGCAGGCGACGTGCGGGCGCAGCCGACCAGCAGGAAGAGGGACGTCAGCATGAGGGGTGCGCGCATGAGGATCTCCCTGTTGGCGGCGTTCCTACACCACCCTGCGCTTCGTGGCAAATTCCGGTCAGCCCGAGCGGCCGACGTTTCCGCTACGATGCGCATCCGGAGAGCCCATGCGCCGCATCCTGCCGCTCGCCAGCGCTGTCGCCCTTTCCGTCCTCGCCTCGTCGGGGACGGCGACCGCGGTCAGCCCGCCGGACGGTGCCCACGATCCGCACGCCGCCCTGCCCGTCGGCCCGCCCGTGCACCCGCTCCGCCGCACCCCGTCCCGCCAGCTGGCCCTCTCCAACAACCCCCGCCTGCGCGCCCTCGCCGAGCGCTGGGGTGGGTCCTGGGCGTGGCGCTTCGACGAGGACACCGGGCGCCCCCACAGCGCCGCACTGCCGGGGATCTCCTTCTCCGACGCCGAGGATCTGGCCGCGGACCTCGCGCGCACCCTCGCGGTCGGGCCGCATGCCCTCGTGCTCGAGCCCGTGGCCGAGCGGCAGGTCGGTGAGCGCTGGGCCATGACGTTTGCGCAGACCCACGACGGCGTGCTCATGTTTGGCACGGAGCTGGCGTTGTTCGCCCAGTCTGGTCGCATCCACGGCGTGCGGACCGCGCTCTTCGATCCACCCTCCGCCTCGGCCCCGCCCGGCACCGAGCTGTGGTGGCCCGAGCGCGACGGAGGCAAGCTCACCTGGTGGCCCGCGACCCGCTCCGAGGCCGACGACATCGTCACCATCCGCGAGGTCGGCACCGGGGACGTGCTCCATCGCTGGACCACGCGCCACCACGCCACGGTCGAGCTCGAGCACGACGAGCGCAAGCCCGGGGACGCGGTCGTCGAGAGTGCGCTCGCGGACGGGAAGATCGAGGATGCGAGCGGCGTGTCCTACACCGACGCGGCCGGCGTGCACAGCGGGACCGACCCCTACACCCTGACGCTCGCCGGCGAGCGCCTGCGCATGGTCGACTTCGCCCGGGGGCGCACCACGCCGGTCTTCGAGGACCTCGAGGGCGACGTGCTCCTCACCGCGGACGGCGACCTGACCTGGGCCGCGGCGGACACCTGGAAGCACACCAAGGTGGTCGAGGCCTGGCTGGAGGCGCGCGAGCCCGACCACGCCCTGCTCGACATCCAGGTCGAGGCGAACGTCAACCGCACCGACTTCCGCTGCAACGCCTACTACACCGGCGGGACCATCAACTTCGCCGCGCGCTACGGCTCGTGCGCGAACACCGGCCGGCTCGGCGACGTCATCTACCACGAGTACGGCCACGGGGTGCACCACTACGGCCTGCTCGCGGGCGGCTTCGCAGGCGATCTCTCCGAGGGCACCGCCGACTACATCTCGGCGAGCATCCTCGATGATCCGCAGGTCGGCGTCGGCTTCTTCAGCGACTCCCGCTTCCTGCGCGACATCAGCATCGACCGGATCTACCCCGACAACTCGAACGGCCAGGTGCACAACGACGGCCGGATCTGGGGTTCCTTCCTATGGAACCTCCGCGAGGCCTGGCAGCAGACCTACGGCGAGGAGCTGGGCGCGACGAGGGTCGACGAGCTCATGCTGCGCGCCATGTCCCAGGGCCCGTCCCTGACCACGGTCGGCGACGCGGTGATCCTGGCCGACGACGACGACGGGGACCTGTCCAACGGCACCCCCCACGCCTGCGAGCTGCAGGAGCTGCTCGACCAGCACGGCCTCGGACCCGGCCCGATCGGCGTCATCCGCATCGACCACGATCCCATCGTGCGCGCCGGCTCCTACGACCCGTCCTACCCGGTCGACTTCGCCCTCTATGACGCCATGCCCGACTGCAGCGGCCTGGACGGGGACACGGTCGCGCTGTGGTGGACCGCCGACGAGATCACGGCGGAGGACGCCGAGGATGCGTTTTCGACCCCGGGCGAGGAGGGCGACGTGCCCGCGGCGGGACCCGAGTACACCTCGGCCGGCGGCGCCACCTGGCACCGCCTGGACCTGACCGTCGATGGATCCGCCTACGACGGGGCCATCCCCCGACAGCTGGCGACGACCCGGGTCAGCTACTTCATCGAGGCCCGCAGCCTCGACGGCACCGAGCGCGTCACCACCCACGAGGGCGTGCTCGACCGGGTGTACCGCTTCCGGGTCGGCGACCTCGAGGCGGTCTGGTGCGAGGACTTCGAGGACGTCGACACCCTCTTCGACCCCAACGCGCCGGCCGACGGCACCGACGACACGGACGAGCCCGGCGTCGACGGGGGCTGGGAGGCGAGTGCGGGCACGCCCTGGGAGGAGCCGCGGGACAGCTGGGAGAGCCAGTGGGCGGTCGGCACGCCGGAGGAGGCGCTGTGGAACCCCGATGGAGCTGCCAGCGGTGAGCGCATCGTCGCGACCAACCTCGCCGGCAACTACCTCAACCGCAACGTGCAGTACCTGCGCAGCCCGCCGATCCCGATCCCCGCCGAGGGGCGCATGCCCCTCCTGGCGTTCTCCCGCTGGCTCACCGTCGAGGATGCCGAGTACGACAAGGCCAGGATCTACCTGGATGACGAGCGGATCTGGGAGCAGCCCCGCACCGCCAGCGGCGGCCAGCACACCCTGGACTCCGGCTGGACCCTGTTCGAGCTGGACGCTGACGATCTGCAGGGCAGCGAGGTCCGCCTCACCTGGACCCTGCGCTCCGACGCCGGCCTCGAGTTCGGAGGCTGGGCCCTCGACGACATCTGCGTCTACCGCCTCGACGATTTGCCCGGCCACCACCGGATCCGCGACCTGGAGCTGTCCATCGACGATGCCGACGTCGTCACCGCCTCCTGGACCCAGCCCTGGATCGCCCCCCTCGACGAGGTCGTGCTGGTGCGGACCCGCGGTGGACTGCCCACCTCCCGCACGGACGGCCTGTGGGTGCACCTCGACCAGGCACCCGAGCCCGGCACCGCCGCCCTGGCGATGGACGCCGAGACCGAGCCCTGCACCACCTACGGCTACGCGGTGCTGGTGCGCGCGGACGGCGTCTGGTACGAGCAGGTCGTCGAGGGTGACAACGGGGCGCTCATCGCAACGTCCTGCCCCGACCGGCCCCCGGTCGATCCCCCCGATCCCGTCGACCCGACCCCGGATGGACCCGTGGGTGCGGTCGACAGCTGGCAGCTGCCCGACGTGGGCTGTGGCTGCCAGACCACCACGCTCGGGCCCGCGAGCGCCGCATGGATGATGCTGCTGGGCCTGCTGCTCCTTCGAAGGAGGACGCGTTGACCGACGGATTTGTTCGTTCGAACCTGGCTGTTCTTGCTCTCGCGCTCACCGCGTGCACCGGCCAGGCCCCCCCGCCGGACAAGCCGAAGATCGAGGAGAAGCCCGAGGTCGAGGTGCACTCCGAGCTGCCCAAGGCCAAGGACGGCGGCGTGCAGACCATGACCCAGGAGAATGTGCGCAAGGCGTTCGAGCCCGAGGCGACCATCCAGGGCGCGGACAGCCGGCGCTGCGGGAAGTGGCGCGACCGCATCGTGCTGACCCGTCCCAACGACAAGGGTAGCTACGACCTGCGGATCCGGCCGGATACCGGCGATCTCGAGGTGGACTGCGCCTGGGAGGGGCCGGTGCTGGTCGAGACCCGGGTCAAGGGCGAGGTCGTCGGCGTGGTCTGGCCCCACGTGGTCACCTACGCGCCGGGCGCCAGGCGGACGGGGCGCATCCAGGTCGTACAGGGCACCACCGGCGGGATCACGGCCGAGGCGGTCGACGCGAGCAAGCCCCACTACGATCGCCAGCTGGTCATCGGCTTCCACGTGCCCGAGGAGTTCGACGTGCAGCGCGAGGGGGACGAGCCCTGCGCCAACGCGATCGAGCGGCACTGGCAGGAGGTGCTCGCCGATCTCGAGGCCAGCGGCGGCTTCCACGAGAAGATGTCGAAGGAGACCCCGCACTGTCCTCCGGAGGCGGTCGAGCGCTTCTGCGACACGTTCGCCTTCCTCTTCCCCCACGAGCTCGTGCTCACCGACAGCCAGGCCCGTCCCGCGGGCGGCGAGGTCGGCTGCGCGCACCTGCCCAAGTAGCGATCAGCCGCTCGGGGCGTCCAGCAGGCGATCGACGACCGCGCTGGCGTCGTCGGGGTCCAGATCGGTCCAGCCCCACGCGGCGAGCACGGCGGCGTCGAGGTCGCGCAGGGCGTCGCGCACGGCCTGCACCTCCGGGCGGCGATCGCCGGTGCGGACCGCGGCGTGTAGCGGTCCAAGTGCCAGGTTCGAGGCGGAGGACGACGCGGACCGGACCTGGTCGAAGCGGTGGGCGGCGGCGGCGATCGCGCGGTCGCGCGGGGGCATGGGGTAGGTCCGATAGCAGCGGCTCGGGGCGTAGTTCAGGCCGGCGCCCAGCGTGGAGGACAAGGCGGTCGCCCAGTGGCGGTGCAGGCTGCACTGGAGCGCGCCCAGGACGTGATCATCGGCGGTGGCGACCACCAGGACCTTGTGGCTGAAGACCCGGTCGGTGGGCTGCCAGGAGAAGGTGAGGTCGCGGGCGACGACCGGGGCGACGAGGCAGCGGGGGAGGGGAGCGATGGCCGCGCGCAGGGCGGGGCGGGGGCGCCAGAACTGCCACCACGGGGCTCGGGCAACCTCGGGGCTGCGGGTGAGGCGATCGGCGCGGACGGCCTCCGCGAGCAGCTTCAGCAGACCGGGGTGGCGGGCCTGGGCGGCGTCGAGGTCGAGGCCGGTGAGATCGGCGACCTGACGCTGGGGAACGGCTCCGGGCACGCGGGAGAGGGTGCGGCCGGTGACGTAGGGGCGGATGACCTCGTGCAGGTGGGGATCGTCAGCGGCGAGGGCGTCGAGGAGCGCGGGATCGTGGCCGTGGGGCGCGCCGAAGAGGAAGCCCGTGCCCTTGATGTCGCAGCCGATGAAGGCGTCGGGGCGGGGCTCGGGGCGGGGAGGCGGCACCCGGTCGAGGCGATCGGCGCGCAGGCGGGAGGAGATCCGGGACACCGGGCGACCGTCGAGCTCCCGGGGGGCCTGGCTGGGGCCGCGGACGGCGTGCACGAGGGCGACGTTGACGTGAGCGTCGCCGGGCCAGGGGCGGGTGGTCCGGGCGCGGAGCAGGGTCAGGGGCTCGGGCGTGAGCGCGGCGAGACCGAAGCGGTGGTTCTCCCCCTGGGCGATGGTGTCGGTGAGCACGAGGGCGACGTGGCCACCGGGGCGGACCAGCTCGGCGGCGAGGTGCAGGAAGTGCACGGCCAGGTCGACGTTGCCGGACAGCTCGCGGCGGGCGCGCAGGGCCTCGGCGGCGTCCGCGCCCAGGACGGTCAGCAGACGCTTGCCCCCGAGGAACGGGGGGTTTCCGACGACCGCGGTCGCACCCGCGGGGAGCTCGGCGGACCAGTCGATGGCGCCGGGCACGGCCGGGCCGGGACGGGGAGTGGTCGGACCGAGCAGGGCGTCGCCGAGCAGGATCCGCGGGCGATGCAGCGGGGCGTCGGCGCGCAGGGCCAGGGCCAGGCGGGCGAGTCGGGCGGCCCAGGGGTCGCGGTCCGCGCCGATGACGTGGTCCAGGGCGCGCAGGTCGGGCTCGGGGACGCGTGCAGCGGCGAGGCGAGCGGCGATTCGGGCGTGGGTGTGCAGCAGGAACGCGCCCGCACCGCAGGCGGGGTCGACCACGACCAGATCGTCGGGCACGCCATCGGCCAGGAGCACGTCCAGGACGGGATCGACCACTTCAGCGACCAGCTCGGCCGGGGTGTAGTGGGCCCCGCGGCGCTCGCGCTGCACGTCGGCGGTGGCCTGCTCGTGCACGGCACCGAGCCACGAGGCAGGGTCGTCCGAGGGCGTCAGGGACGCGACCAGCTCGGGATCGGCGATGGGCCAGCCCTCCGCGGCCGGATCGCGACCACACGCCCGCAGCGCCGCCGCGCCGGCCGCTCGAAGGAGCGCGTCGATGGCAGGATCTCGGCTAACGGCCCTTCGCCTCGGGGTGCTGGGCGCGCAGCCCCAGTGCGGCCAGTCGTGCGGTCTCGGAGATCCGCTTCGAGCGCGTCGCCTCCCGCTTCGCCGACTTCACCCACCACAGGATGAGCTTCTTGGCCGACGCGGAGAATTCGTCCCAGGCAGCGCGGGCGGCGGGCTCGGCGTCCAGCGCGGTGGCGAGATCGTCAGGCTCGATGAGCGCGTCGATGTCGTCGAGCATCTCCCAGGAGCCATCGGACTTCGCCGCCTCGATCCGCGCGCGGCCGGCGGGCTGCATCAGCCCGGCCGCTTCGATGACCTCGACGTGCTCCTTGTTGATCCGCGACCACATGCTCCCCGGCTTCCGTGGGGTGATCAGCAGCATGGAGCGATCGGCGTCCAGCTTGCGGGTCATGCTGTCGATCCAGCCCCAGCACAGCAGCTCCTGCACGACGTGCTCCCAGGGAACGTAGTGCTCGTGGTGCTTCTTGTACTTGCGCAGCCACACCCCCTCGTCGCGCCCGTGGTGCTGCTCCAGCCAGGAGCGCAGCTCGAACCTGGATCTGATCTCGATGTGCTCGTAGTCGTCCCGACCCACCACGCCTCCCGCTCCCGGTGTGTGTACCCGACCGGAACCGAGCTTGCCGGGGCAGCACGCGGGCATAGAGGTGGCGCTGTGGAGGCGCCATGAACCTGGCCGACATGGACATCGAGGTCGCGACCCGCATCCTGGTGCTCGAGGCCGAGGCTGCGGTCGCCCGCGCGGAAGCCGCCATGCTCGCCGGACTCGAGCAGTTCCGGCACGACCCCAGCGAAGCGCACGCCCGCGCCGCCATCGAGGCCCACGACGCCTGGACCGAGGCCCGCCTCGACCTGGCCCGCGCCGAGGCCGACCAGCACCTGTCGTCGGTCATCGAGGAGATGGAGAACGCCCGGGAGCTCGACGCCTGGACCGAGTCCTACCTGCGGGAGGTCGCCCATGATCGCCTGGACATGGGGGATCGCGGGGCGACCGCGGCGCACGGCGGGGAGCTGGCGGACGAGGTCGACTGAGGGAGATCGTGAGATCTCCGCGGGGCTCGGCTGGGCGGCCCGGCGCATGGATTGGCTACGGGTGGGGCTTCGCCGCCAGCGGAGTCGGTCGTCCGAGCAGTGTCTTCCACCACGGAGAAGC
>CALATR010000748.1 GCA_937891875.1 uncultured Pseudomonadota bacterium
CGATCACACACATCATGGTCGCCTGCCACCCTTGCCGCTACCGGGTAGCCGAAAGCGATCGATCCAAGGTCGAAACCGAGCTTTCCCGCAGTCTCCTAGCCCACGTCGATCACCCGCACGTCGTGCCCCTCGTCGCTGAAGCGCTCCGCGACGACCCGAGCGTGCCGCAGCGCCTCGTCCAGCGTGTCGACCGGCATGCAGCGCACCGTGAGGCCGTGGTCGTCGAGGGAGACCGGGCCGAGCATCAACAGGCCGCGCAGGGCGCGACGGATGGGTGCGTCGAGCCGGGTGCGCACCGCCTCGGGGTCGTAGCCCTTCACCACGAAGGCCGTGTCGAACGCAGGATCACCGACCACGATGTCCTGGGCGTCCCCATCCCCGTCCGGCGAGCGCTGGGGGTGCACCCGCAGCCCGGTGTCCACGTCCGGCGCAAAGCGCACGACCAGCCACACGCACCAGGTGCCGGCGACATGGTTGGGCACGATCCGCACCGGCCAGCCCGCGACCGCGCCGGTCAGCGCGACTCGCTCCTCATCCAGGTTCAAGCCGTGCTTCTCCGCGACCTCCCGCAGCGCCGGCCGCCAGGCCCGCACCGCCTCGGGCGGCTCGACCCCCTGCCCCGCCGCCTCCAGCACCCCCGCCGCCGCCTCCAGGCGATCGACCAGCGCGCCGAGGGCATCGACCGTGTCGGGCGGGCGACGCAGGCGCACCCGCAGACGCTCGTCGGTGAGCTCGATCTGGCGGCTGCGCTCGCAGAAGAAGTCGAGCACGCGGAGCACGTCGTCCCGACGCAGGGCCTCCAGACCGGCGGGGTGGCTGGCCTGCACCACGACGCGCTTGTCGAGGTCCGCCTGGTGCAGCAGGTCCGAGCTCTCCCGGCGACTGCGCCGGGTGTGCAGGTCGACGCCGAGGCCGAGGGGCTGCCGGAAGCCGAGCACGCCCTGCACCTCGCGCCGCCGCTCCGCCCCCTGGCCGACCAGGACCTCGCCGACCCACAAGGGGCGGTCCTCGCGCACGCCCTGCAGGGACAGGCCGCGGGTGTCGACGTCGAGGCCCATGTTGCGTGCCACCTCCCGGTAGGCGCCGGACGTGCGCAGCTGGCGACGCGCCCGCGACAGCACGAGCGCCACCAGCACGACCGGGATGGCCGCGCCCGTGAGCAGGCACAGCAGCGCGAAGAGGGTGTCGGAGTCGAGCATCGGAGTCGCTGGCCCCCTAGAAGGCCAGCACCGTACCCGCCGAGAACTGCGGCAGCAGGCCGGCGTTCTTCACGCCTTCCTCGATGATGACCCAGTCGCCGCCGCCCCAGCCGCCGATCGCGATGTCCGCGGTCAGGCCGAAGTTGCGCACGATCATGATGTCCGCGCCGCCGCGGGCACGGGCGCCCACCGCGATGCTGCCCAGGCCCGAGCCCTCCTCTCCGGCGTAGTAGCGGGCGAACACCAGGTCTGCGCCGCCGTAGGGCTTCACCCGACCGTCCGCCACGGACGCCTTGTAGATGACGCCAGCGTTGATCGGGAACATCGTGTTCCACTCCTGGGTCGCGCCGGCGAGCCGCTGGAACTCCTCGGGGATCTCGCGCTGGACCGACCAGCCCTGGAAGCCACCGAGCACGTGCACGCCGGACTCGCCGACGGCGATCTGCCCCTCGGCGCCGTAGGTGACGAAGCCGAGCGAGTAGTACGGGCTGTAGCCCCCGCGCAGGGCCAGGGTGAAGGCGGTCGGGCTGTCGTCGAACCCACCCGGGGTGCCCTTGGGCTTGCCGGGCTTGTCGCGCTTCTCCTTGACCGGCTTCTCGCGGACCTCGCGCTCCTCGCGGACGTCCCGGCGGTCGGGCTCGTCCAGATCGGCGACCACGGGCTCGTCGTCGTCGAGGTCGACGATCGGCTCGTCGTCCTCGTAGTAGTCGGTCACCTCGGGCTCCTCGGAGAGCACGATCGGCTCCTCCTTGATGCCCGAGTCACCCTCGTCCTCGACCACGATCGCGGCGCTGCCGAAGGAGATGGCGTTGGGATCGAACTCGGCGGGGCCGTCGTCCTCCTCCTCGGCGAGGC
>CALATR010000749.1 GCA_937891875.1 uncultured Pseudomonadota bacterium
CCCGATCTGCGCGAGGTGACGTCGCCCGCCATGGACGCGCTGCGAGGACGCGCTGGTCGCACCGTGATGCAGGGGGTCAGGGTCGAGGATCCCCGGTAGCCTCGCGCGGCGGGAAGGCGTCGATGAAGGCCTTCAGCACGGCCGGCGGCAGGACGTCGTCGTCCGAGACCATCGGCGTGCCGTCGACCGCCACGGTGTGGTACCAGAGGTGGTCGTCCCTCTCCAGGTAGGTCTCCAGGTCCACGTCCATGCGCGCAATGGCGCAACCCAGGCGTAGCTGGCGGATCATCGTCAGCTCCTCCTCCGCCGTCTCCTCATCGGGGGAGAGCAGGCAGACCCGGCGGATCCCGAGCCAGCGGGCGGTGGCGTCGACGGTGTCGTGGCCGGTGACGCAGAGGTCGTCACAGTGGTTGTCCGGCTGGATGTAGAGCACGACCCGGGACGACTCGGCGCTGGGCATGCCGGCCTCGCCGGGGTCGAGCTCCTCCAGGGGGGGGAGGGGGGCGACCTCGTCCCGTCGGCACAGGTGCTGTCGGGCCCAGCCGGGCTCGCCCCCGGTGCCGCACACGGCGTCCAGCGCGGGCTCCCCGGCGCGCCCGGTCAGCATGGCCCGGGTCAAGGGGTACAGCTCCTCCTGCTGTGCGAGGCGCCAGGTGATGGTGACCTGGCCCGACCATCCCCCGACCAGCCGCGCGTGTCGGCGCAGGTGCTGGGCGCGCACCTCGGCGTTGTGCAGGCGCTGGGCGAGGTTGTCGACGTGTCGGCCCAGGCTCGTCGTGGTCAGGTCGGTGAGCGGTCGGGTCGATGCGGGCAGCTCGGGCAGGGTCGGGGGTCCGGGCTGGCGGATGGCCTTGCGGGTGGCGGCCACGTCCAGCTCGGGACCCTCGTGCAGCTCGGGCGCTGGGCTTCCGGTCAGGTAGCGCACGACGTGGTGATCGCGGATCCACAGGGTGCTCCAGCTCTCTCCGCCGATGCGGGGGGAGAAGGCATCCGACTGCCAGTACGTCACCGGCGGTCCCTGCAGCCAGACCTGCGCGTCCTCGGACACGACCAGGGCCTCCGCGAGGTCGACCTCCCCTCCGACCACCACGGCGACGCGTGGATCGGGCAGGCCAGGCATGTCGTCGAGGGCCGCCCGGATGCAGTCCTCGTCGCAGCCGCGCGGGGGAACCAGCAGGATCTTCCCGGACTCCACGTCGGACAGGGAGGGCGGGAGCGGCGCGCCGAGCATGCTGGCACGCGCACACTGGGGCCAGACCTCGCGCATGAAGAAGTCGAGCGAGGCACACAGGCCGTGGGCGTCCCAGAACCTGGCCGGATCGTCGGGACGGTCCATCACCAGCGCGAGAGCCCGCTCCGCCTCCTGCGGCTGGGCCTGGTCGAGGGCGGTCTGGTAGCGCTGCACCTGCTGGGCCACGCTCCGGGTGTTGAGCTCCACGCGGGCCAGGGTCGCTCGGTGCCACTCCAGGTCCTTTGCCGGCTCTTCGCCCCACCAGTCCGCGGGCAGGGCGGTGGGGCCGTCGGGCACGGCCTCGTGTACGTCGTGGTGCAGCTCGCCAAGCAGGGCGCACGGGTCGAACTTGTGGCCCTCGAAGTGGGCGATGCCGGCGCGGGTGCGGCGCGCTGCGCAGGTGGGCTCGACCCTCGGATCTCGGAGCAGGATGGCGGCGAGCGCGTCCCGCGAGCGCACGAGCGAGTCCTCGGCGGCCGCGACCCGAGCCTCCAGCTCGGCCAGCTCCCGGGCCGTGTCCGCCGGGGGGGAGGCTGGCGCGTCCTCGGCGCGGGCGATCCCGGAAGCGAGCAGTCCGACGAGGAGGGCGACGCGGCTCATGGCGCACACCCGGCGAACAGCTCGTGGGTCATGCCGGGTCGGTGCACGACGGCCCAGCGCATCAGGTCCCGGGCGTGGGGAAGCGCTTCGCAGTGTTTGTTCCAGGTGGGCTGCCAGCCTCCCCCCAGCTGGCCCTTGGTCAGCGCGTACCAGGCCAGCGGATAGTCGCCGGCCTCCAGCGCGATCCGCACGTGCTGGAGAGAGGAGCTCTGCTCCGACGCCATCACCGCGAACAGGAGCGCGGTGGGCGAAGGGCTGGGATCGCACGTTCGAAGCGCCTTCCAGGCGGAGGGGGCCCCTTCGGCTGGCGCGGTGTGCAGGGCGTCTGCGAGCGGGCGGCAGCGCCCGACCTCGGTCCAGGTGTCCGGTCCCTCCAGCAGCGCAAGCCGGCTGGCGCGGTCGAGCCTCGTGGCGCGGATGGCGAGGGCAGCGCGCAGCTCTTCCGGGAAGTCCGCGAACAGCTCCACCAGGCGCGGGCCGAGGTCGTCCCGGTCGTCGAGCTGGCGCTCCAGGGCGTCGGAGAGGAGCTGGAACGGGGGCATGGCGCCACCCGTGCGGGCGACCTCGACCAGGGCCTCCTCCAGCGGCTGGCGGAGGGACTCGTGACGCAAGGCGTGGCTCCGGAGCAGCGAGGCACCAGCGGGCAGGTCCTCTCCGCGGCGCACCGCGTCCACCAGACGGGGGATCTGCTCGGCGACCAGGGCGCGCAGCTCCTCGGACGGGTGACGGCACCGCCCGAGCGCCCTGAGCCACACGACGGGCGGGGTCCCGTGTTCGTCGTCCCACTCGTCCGTACCGTCCTCGTCGGCCAGGGCCACCTGCTCGCGCCAGAACGCGACGGGCACCTCGGCGCACCGCTGGCTGACCTCGAACTCGAGGCCGTCCGGCAGGGTGGGGAGGGGGGGGCCGCCGCGCTGGCCGGCACCGTGGCGCAAGGCCGCGATGACGACGTCCACGGCGTCGCGGGGGCGGTCACGGGTGCGCTCGTCGATCCGCCAGGACTCCGGCAGGTACCACCCCCACGCGGTCGCCGGATCGCAGGTCAGCGCGTGCTCGAACGCCTCGACGCCCCTCTTGCCGATGTAGCAGATGGGGTGGCCGTCGATGCGGAACGCGTGCAGCTGGAGGGTCGCGTCGATCCGGGCGGACAGATCGTCGGGCAGCGTGCTCGCCTCGGTGGCGTCGAGGTGGAGCTCGCTGCGGCTGTCCGCCGGACCCCAGCTCCAGGTGGCGCCGACGAGGGAGCCCTGATCGTCGAAGGAGAGCGTTCCGAGGGCTTTTCCGAAGGTCCTCCGGTCCTGGAACGCGCGGGTGTCGGGCGGCACGACCTCGGCCCACTGGCGGCGCACGCTGCCGTCCGGCTCCAGGGTGTAGTCCACCTCCCACAGCCCCTGGGGACCCATCTCGGTGGCCCGCCACGACTCGGCGCGCTTCTTGGGGGGCGGGGAGTGGATCCAGGTCGCGACCAGGAAACGGAGCAGCGGGCTCGGCGTCCGAGCGTCCGGGAGCCGCAGGGCCATCTCGCCATCCTCCGAGATGGTGACGAGGGCGTCGGGGACGTCGATCCGCAGGCGCATCGGGCCGCGGCGGCGCGGATCGCTCGGCTCGAAGGTGGTCCAGAGGATCCGCTGGTCTCCGGCTGCGGGGATCCGCTTGACCGTCCAGCGACCGGTCTGGCGCTCCTTGCCTTCGTGCAGATAACGGACGTGGAACGTCCGGATCTCACCCTCGGACCACTCCGCGGGCCGCTTCAGCTGCCACGGGGGGGCCGCCTGGGCGGTCGGACCCTGCAGCCACGCGAAGAACACCAGCCACAACCAGACCATCACGCCACTCCCCCCTGCGTTCGGGGGGTCTAACGGGATCAGCCGGTACCGGTCGCCCGCAGTGGGCTCGCGCCGTCCAGCAGCTCGGTCAGCACGGCGGCGATCTGGTCCACCTGGAAGGGCTTGCCCAGCACCCGGTCGAAGCCGGAGGCCAGGTAGCGAGCCTGGTCCTCGGGCATGACGTTCGCGGTGAGCGCGATGATGGGGCGGCCGTAGCCGCGGGCGCGCAGGGCGAGGGTGGCGTCGACGCCGTCCATCACCGGCATGCGGATGTCCATGAACACGACGTCCGCCCGGTCGGCGAGCTCCAGGGCGACCTGGCCGTCCGGAGCGTGCAGCACGGCATAGCCGAGCGACTGGAGCAGCAGGGTGGCGATGCGTGCGTTCACGGCGTTGTCCTCGGCGATGAGCACCGTCTGGTCCCGCGGGGTCACCGGGCGCACGGGGACGGGCCGGGCGGCGCTGGGCGCCTCGATGGCCGGGGCCGGCACGGCGAAGGTGAAGGTCGACCCGGTGCCGGGGACACTGCGGACGGACAGCTCGCCGCCCATCAGGCGGGACAGTTCGCGGCTGATGGTCGTGCCCAGGCCGGTGCCGCCGAAGCGCTGGGTGGTGCTGGCCTCGGCCTGCTCGAACGGGAGGAAGATCCTTGCGGATTCCTCATCGGTCATGCCGATCCCCGAGTCCTCGACCTCGAAGATCAGGGTCTCGGTGGCGTCTGCGCGGGGGTGGACCCGGATGGTGACGCCGCCGTGCTCGGTGAACTTGACCGCGTTGGACAGCAGGTTCGTGAGGACCTGGCGCGCGCGGAGGCCGTCGAGCTGGACCCACTCGGGCACATCGGGGCAGATCTCGACCGCCAGGACCAGGCCCTTGGCCGCTGCGTTGGCGCGCGCGAGGGTCGCGACGTCCTGGACCAGGGCGCGGGGCTGCACCGGTCGGGGGTCGATCTCCACGCGGCCCGCGGTGAGCTTGGCGTGGTCGAGCACGTCGTCGAGGATCCGCTGCAGGGACTGGCCGGAGCTGGTGATGAGATCGACCAGCTCGAGGGTCTCGCCGGCGTGGACCTGGGACCGGATCAGCTGGGCGGCACCCAGGATGCCGTTCATCGGCGTGCGGATCTCGTGGCTCATGTTGGCGAGGAAGGCGTCCTTCACCCGCGCGGCGGCGACCGCGGCGTCCCTCGCCAGCAGCAGCTGCTCGTGGGCCTCCTGCTCGGAGGTGCGGTCCTGCAGGATGGTGTGCAGCGCGCGTCGGCCGCCGGGGAGGGTGACCGGACTGGCGTGCACCTCCACCTGACGGACGCGGCCGTCGGGCAGGGTGAACGGGGTCTGGAAGCGGTGCTGCTGGCCCGACACGGCCAGGTCGATGCGCTCTCGGACGGTCGCGTCGTCCGCGTGGTCCAGATCGCGCACGTGGCGGCCCAGCAGGTCCTGGGCGGCGCATCCACAGAGCCAGCCGGCGGCGGCGTTGGCATCGACGATGGCCGCGGTCTCGACGTCGACCAGGATCATCGGCGCCACGCTCTCGGTGAACATCTCACGGAAGGTCCGGGCGCGCTCGGCCTGGCTCTGCTCGGCGCGGGCGATGGCACCGGACAGGCGACGGCGCAGGCTGAAGAGGGCGATCAACGCCAGCCACAGGCCGAAGAGCGCCGCGCTGATCGCCCAGGACTGGCGCGCGGAGAGGTGCCACCCACCGGCCGGGCGCGCCGCCAGCTCCATGCCCCCGCCGGGCAGGTCCAGGGGCAGGATCACCGCGGGAGCGCGGCCGAACAGCTCGGGCGGACCCAGGAAGACGTCCTGGTCCCGGCTGTGGTGCTCCGCCCAGCGCATGGCCACGTCGAGGCCCTCGAAGGTGCCGTCCGGGGAGGCTCCGGCGGAGACCATGAGCTCGTCGACGTCGACGACGGTCGAGAGCAGGCCCCACACCTCGCCGTCCCTCGGGGTGCCATCGGGTCCGGGCAGGATCACCGGGGTGCGCGCGATGAAGCCGCGGCCACCCTGGATGAGGTCGACCGGACCGGTGAAGACGCCACGGCGAGTGCGCAGGGCACGCAGTGCGGCCTGGCGCTGGACGGGGTGGGCCTTGTAGTCGAGGCCGAGCACGACCTCGTTGCCTGCGAGCGGATGCACGTAGCGGACCACGAGGCCAGGTGCGGCGGCCAGGTTGCGCAGACGATGGTGGTCGTGCAGCAGCTGGTCAGCGAGGGTGCCGAACTGTGCCTCGTCGAGATCAGGGTCCACGGAGATTGCGGCGGCGAGTCCGTCGAGCAGGCCCAGGTCGCTGGCGATGGTGTGGTGGAGCCGTGCACGGATGGTCTGCAGGCGGCTCTGCACGTCGTGGAGCGCGGCCTGCTCGGCCTCGTGACGCCCGACCGCGTCGGCGTGTCGCCCGGTGGCGCCCAGCATGAGCGAGCTCGCGACGAGGAAGAGCCAGCCGGCCCACCCGCGATGGCGCCACAGCGCGACGAAGCCGAGCACGAGGGCCAGCCCGAGGAGCGCGAGGGTGAGGGAGAAGTTCAGCATGGGCTCTGCGCCCGCGGAGGGATCAGCTCCGCGGTCGCAGGGTGCTTCGGCACGGGTGCCGCGCGCTTGAGGGCAGGCTCGTGTCGGTGGGATCCGCCGCGGCCGCCCCGAGGGGGACGGGGCGGCTCATCCGCTGCCCCGCAAGCGGATCACCCGCTACGCGGGCGGCGGAGGCGGACCGCCCGAGGGCGGGGGCGGCGGGCCGGCGGAGAGCGCCGCGGCGATCGCCGGGACGTCCTTCGCGGACTTCCACCCGTCAAAACCCTGCTTCCAGACGTTGTGCGCGCCGTCTGGATCGGCCTTCACGGCGGCCGCGATCTCGGCGACCGACTTCTCACCTTCCCCGGCAGGGCCGTGGTAGTGGAAGGTCTCGCTGCCCGGCGGGGGCGGCGGAGCGGCGGCCGGAGGCGGGACCTGACCGGCAATCTCCGGCACGTCCTTCCACGACTTCCAGCCCGACCAGCCCGCGGCCCACAGCTGGTGGTTGCCGTCGCGGTCAGCGACGATCTTCTGCACGACCTCGGCGGCGGACAGCTGCGCCTGGCCCGACGGACCCGAGTAGTGGAAGGTCTGGGCCTGGGGCGGCGGGGGCGGCATGGCGGCGCCACCCCCCTGCATGCCGGTGTTGGGGTTGAACTGGCCACCGCCCTGCATGGCGTTGCCCATCATGTTGCCCATCTGGTTGCCCATGCCGAAGCCGACACCCATGCCGATGCCGGCGCCCCCGATGCCCGGGTTCTTGGCGGCGTGCTCGATGGCGTCCGCGGCCTTGAGCTGGGTGTAGGCGTCGAGGTTGCCGAGCACACCCATCTTGGAGCGCGTGTCCAGCGCCTTCTCCACCTCGGGTGGCAGGCTGATGTTCTCGATCGTGAAGTCCTGCAGCGTGACGCCGTAGGACTCCTCGAAGCGGCCGTTCAGCTGGTCGGCGATCTTGTCACCGAGGTCCATGTAGTTGGCCGCGAGGTCCAGCACGGGGATCCGCGCGCCGCCCACCGCCGAGGCGAGTCCGCTGACCAGCTGGCGCTTCAGCTGGCCGTTGATCTCGTCGGTGGTGAAGAGGCCGTCGGTACCGACGACCTGCTTGAGGAACACCGCCGGATCGGTGACCCGGAAGCTGTAGATGCCGAAGGCGCGCACGCGCACGGGGCCGAACTCGGCGTCGCGCATCATGAACGGGTTGGCGGTGCCCCAGCGGTTCTCCCGGAACACCTTCGTGTTCACGAAGTAGATGTCGCCCTTGTAGGGGTAGTTCAGCTTGTAGGCGATGGACTCGAAGAACGAGAGGATCGGCGTGTTGCGGGTGTCGAGCGTGTACGTGCCCGGCCCGAAGACGTCCGACAGCTTGCCCTCGCTGATGAACACGCAGGCCTGGCCCTCGCGGACCACCAGCTTGCTGTTGTCCGTGATCTTCTGGTTGAAGACCGGGAAGCGGTAGACGATCGTGTCGTTGCTGTCGTCCAGCCACTCGATGACCTCGAGGAACTGCGACTTGGCGTGTTGCGTGAGGGTGTCCCAGATGCCCATTTCGTCCGCCCTCCGGCGTTGGTGGATCCATGCTACGTGGCAGGTCCCCAGCGTAATGCAGTCGGAGGCACACGACCCGTGGAGCTGGTTTCTGACCTCGTCCTTGGGCTTCCCACCCCCGTCCTCCTGGCGATCGTCGGCGTTGCAGCGCTCGGTGCACCGAGCGTCGCGCTGCTCGTGGGCGGGCAGGTGGCGGTGGCTGCGATTCTCGTCGGTGTCGGGATCCTGCTGCTTGCGGGGGCCGCGCTGGCGCTGAAGGTCCACGTGCTGCGCATGCCGCTGCGCCTGTCCGAGGGCGGGGTGCGGCTCCGGATCGACGGGCACCCCGCCTGGCAGTTTCGCGCCCAGCTGGGCCTGGGTCGTCGCATGGATGTCGCGCGGGCGACCGTACGCTTCGTGCCCGAGCACGGCGAGCCGGTCGCGCTGCAGCCCCTCATGGACCACGGGGAGCGCCTCGTCGGACCGTGGACCGTGGTCGTGGTCGACCGTGAAGAGCGGGTCAAGGGACCGGGTCGCTTCGAGGTCCGGGTCACGGCGACCGAGCGGGGCAAGGCCTGGGAGGCCGAGACGGCGTACTCCGACGAACGCATGGCCGAGGGGCGCTTTGTGCCCGCCCTGCGCAAGCGGGACGCCGGCTGGTTCCGAAAGCAGGTTCCTTTCGACCAGATCACCCCCGGGGAGGGCGGAGCCACCCCCTAAAGTGCGGCGGCCGCCGGCCGATCCCCCGGGCGGAGTGTCATGGTCGAGCCGCCAGACATCGCCGGATCCGTACCCGCCGCCTTCCTCGCCCGGATTCCGGAAATGCTCGCCGTGATTCGGCGAGACGGAAGGATCACCTGGGCGAATCCGCAGTGGCAATCCGCGGTGGGCCTCCCTGTGGAGTCCGTCGTCGGCGCCCTCCTCGTCGACCTCGTGGCCCCTGCACACCAGGCGGCCGTGCAGGCCCGACTCGACGCCGGCGAGGAGCTGGGAGGTCTGCGCGTCGAGGTGATCGGCGGCGACGGCGTGCGCTACTGGGTGCAGTTCTCCGGCGAGCTCGACCCGGACGGTGGGGTCTACCACCTGGTCGGCCGCGAGATCAGCGAGGACATGCGGACCCGTCGGGCGCTCACCAGCATGTCCGAGCGCTACGCCCTGGCGATGAGCTCGGAGTCGGTCGGGCTCTTCGACTGGGACTTCGGCACCGGCGACGTGCAGATGTCCGCTGGTCTCGCCTACATGCACGGCCTGGAGCAGCAGGAGGGTCGGATCCGCATGGTCGACCTCGAGCAGCGCTGGCACCCCGACGACGCCGCGGAGTCGCGCCGGGTCCTCCACGCGCACTTCCGCGGGGAAGGCCCGATCCACTTCCAGGTCCGGGTCGAGGACCGGGACGGCGGCTGGCGCTACGTGCGGGTCGAGGGGCGCAGCGTGCGCGGCGAGGATGGCCAGGTGCAGCGGGTGGTCGGCACCGTCGTCGACGAGACGCCCCAGGTGCGAGCGCTCCAGGTGCTCCGTCAGCAGGTGAGCGAGGCCCGGCGCGCGGTCCAGACCAAGGACGAGTTCCTCGCCAACGTGAGCCACGAGATCCGCACGCCGCTCAACGCGGTGCTCGGCATGAACGAGCTGCTGCGCCAGACCGCGCTCGATCCCCACCAGGCGGATCTGGCGCGCACCGTCGGCAAGGCTGGCGAGACCCTGCTGCGGCTCATCGACGACATCCTCGATCTGGCCAAGGTCGACGCGGGGCGCATGGAGCTCGAGTCCATCCCGGTCGATCTCGTGGAGCTCATCACCCAGACCGCCGGACTGTTCCGTGGGCGGGCCTCCCAGAAGGGCCTCTACCTGGAGCTGGATCTCGACGTCCCGGCTGGCGTCTCGGTCCGGACCGACCCGGTCCGCCTGCGCCAGGTCATCGCAAACCTGTGCTCGAACGCCATCAAGTTCACCGAGGTGGGCGGGGTGCGGATCCGGGTGACCGCGAGCTCGCCGGACCCGATCCGCCGCTCGGACCTGTGCATCGAGATCGAGGACACCGGCATCGGCATCCCCGAGTCCCGCCAGCAGGACATCTTCTCGCCCTTCGTGCAGGCCGACGGCAGCACCACCCGCAAGTACGGCGGCACCGGACTCGGCCTCACCATCAGCCGGGCCCTGGTCGAACGGCTCGGCGGCCGGCTCGACGTGAGCTCGATGGAGGGCGCGGGCACGGTGTTCTCGATCCAGCTCCGGGTCGAGGTGTGCTCGCACGTGCCCACCACGACGGCGTCGTTCACCGACGACGATGCCGTGCCCGAGGGGCTGCGCGTGCTGGTGGTCGAGGACAACCCGGTCAACCAGCGGGTCGTCACGCTGATGCTGCGGCGGCTGGGCTGTCGTGTCGAGGTCGCCAACGACGGCACCGAGGCGGTCGCCCGCGTCCCCAACGACGCGCTCGACCTGGTCTTCATGGACGTGCAGATGCCCGGCCTCGACGGCTACGAGACCACCCGCCGCCTGCGCGCCCTGGGCTGCGACCTGCCGATCATCGGGCTGACCGCCCACGCCATGAACGAGGACCGGGCCCGCTGCCTGGCTGCCGGCATGGACGGCCACGAGACCAAGCCCATCCGGCTCGACGCCCTCCGCCGCGTGCTGCTGACCTGGGCCGGTCCGACGGCCACGGGCAGGTCACGCTCGGCCATGTGAAACCGCGCTACCCTGTACCTCTTGGAGGCGGCATGGGTTCAGCGGTTCGGATCGGCCTGGTCGGGCTCGCGCTGGCTGCGGTCGGCTGCGACTTCGAGTCGACGGAGATCATCTCCAACGGCTCGGTCATCGACTCCGTCGCCAGCGCCACGGCGATCGCGGTGGAGAGCCGGCCGGGCGACAACGTCGTGGTCGTGCGGACCGTCGACGCGGCAGGCATCGGGAGCGGCCCCGGAAACGCCAGCGTGCAGATCGACGGGTCCGCGGTGTCGGTGTCGACCGACGCGTTCGGCTACGGGATCGTGGAGCTCGAAGGCGGGGTCCAGACGGTCGAGGGCGAGGACATCGTGACCTTCGACGCCGCCGCGGGGTGGCCGGAGGGGCTGCCTCTGCTGGAGGTTCCGCGGCCGGACGCCGTCGAGGTCGCCCGAGCGCGCAAGGGCGTGCTGGTCAGTGCGGGGTCGCAGATCTGGTGGACCGGTCCGGACCTGCCCGACCACCCGGTCGCCGATCTCGGCGCTCCGGTTCGGGGTCTCCGCGCGGCCCAGCTCGATGACGACGGAGCGATCGACGCGCTGGCCTGGGGCGGGGACGCGGTCTGGCTGCTCCGGGGACGCAACAACGGCGGGGTC
>CALATR010000750.1 GCA_937891875.1 uncultured Pseudomonadota bacterium
CCCGGATCCGGTCGCCCCGGACCCCGCCCCGCGAGGCAAGGGGGCACGCATCGGGCTCGCGATCGCCGCGGTCGCCGTCGTGGGAGCGGCCGCGACCGGGGGCACGCTCTACGCCCTCGACCGCCGCGGCGAGCCCCAGGACGCCTGGGATCTGCAGATCGTGCTGATGCAGTGACGATCGGGCGGATCACCGCCCCGGACCCCCACCAACCCGATTCCGTACCGGTGCGGTGACCTCTCGCAAAGGACCGGGTGGTACAACAACTTGACGCAGGGAGCCTCCCGTGATGTATGGGGCGGGCTCCCGCCCCCTCTGGGGCAACGGGAAGCCGCGAGGACACGCGATGAAGGTGATCTGCGACAACTGCGGGGCGATGTACAAGATCCCCGATGAGAAGCTCGTCAAGCCGGTCAACAAGGCCACATGCCGGCAGTGCGGCCACCGGATGCTGATCCCGCGTCCGCGGCGCGGCGCCGACCCGGACGAGCGCACCCTGGTCACCGCGGTTCCGCCCACGCCGCCGCCGGCTCCCAGCCGCACCGACTCCGGTCCGCCCACGACGCCGATCCACGAGGTCGAGGAGAAGACCGCACCCACCGGCGGTCGCCGCACCGAGGAGACCCGCTGGGTCCGCAACGAGCTGCCGCCGGAGCCGATCCCGGCCGGTCGCGCCCAGATCCAGCTCGCGGGCTCCGCCGCAACCGAGCGCGTGCCCGCCCACAGCACCCCGCGGCCCCAGGTCAGCACCCAGCACAAGCGCCGCACCGGGTTCGACACCGACGATGACGTCGCCACGCAGGTCGGCCCGGATCCGACCCTCACCTACACCCCCCGCGAGGATGCGGAGAGCCTGTCTCCCGACCTCGAGGACGACGGCCCGGACCTCGGGCTCGACGTGGACGACGAGCCTCCGCCCCCCGCCCGGAAGAAGTCCGCCAAGAAGCCCCCCGCCAAGGCGAAGTCGAAGGCCAAGGCCAAGAGCCGCCGTCCGGAGCCGGAAGAGGAGCCCGCCCACGATCCCCGCGGGGACATGGGCCTGGCGCTGTTCGGCGTGATGGTCGCCCTGGCCGGCATCGTCGTGCTCGCCGCGGTCTCGGTCGTGGACGCGACCTGGTCCTACGGCCTGGTGCTCGGCGGCTCCGTCCTGGGCACGATGCTCGCGGTGGGCGGTGGCGTCGGCGCCTTCCTGGTGCTCGTCACCAGCGGCCGCGGTCGCAAGCCCGCCTGGCGCGTCGCCTCGGTCATCCTGGCCATCCTCGCGGCCCTGTTCGTGGGCGGCATCCCCGCCGGTGCCCGCGCCACCATGGACGTGCTCAACAACGGGGTGAACTCGCTGGAAGAGCAGTTTGGAGGCCTGATGGCGGGCCTTCGCGATCCCGGTGGAGACGTACCTCCGGACGGCTACGAGCTGTCCGGGGACGGCTCGGAGCTCGGCGAGATCGACGCTGCGGTGGCCGAGGTGGAGGACACCGACCTCGCCGCCGAGGACACCGACGCCGCCATCGACGGCGCCATGGACGAGGACGCTGGCGGCACCGACGAGGGCACGCCGGAGGACGAGGAGGAGACCACCTCCAGCGGCACCAGCACCGGTCGCACCACCTCGGGCACCACCTCCGGGCGCACGACCTCGGGTCGGACGACGACCTCGGGGCGCACGACCAGCTCGGGGCGCACGACCAGCTCCGGACGCACGACGACCTCGGGGCGCACGACCAGCGCCGGCGGCACCACCAGCGGCCGGTCCACCCCGGACTTCACCGAGGAGGAGGAGCTCGACCTCCCCGACGATCTCAGTGACATCGGCAGCAGCAGCAGCGGCAGCGCGGCGGCGTCGAACCTGCCCGCGACCCCGCCGCTGTCCGCGATCGACGTCATGGTCAAGAGCAACACCGGCGTGAAGCGCTGCTTCTTCGACTACCAGCAGGCCGAAGGCGAGCTGCCCAAGCGCGTCGACGTGCGCTTCACCATCAAGCCCAACGGCGACGCGACCAGCATCGGCACGACCCAGAACAAGCTGCAGGGCTCGGAGCTGGAGAGCTGCCTGATCCGCTCGATCCGCTCGATCACCTTCCCGCCCAGCCAGAACGGCACGACGCTGACCTTCCCGTTCGTGTTCGGGTAGGCCCGGGTCCGGGACTGCGCCCCCGGCGGTGCCGGGGCCTCCCGCGGTGACCTTTGGGTGCCGTCCCCTCCCCGGGCGCCGGCATTCCCGTTAGTCGGCGGCCTCAACCACCTCGAGGCTGGAATGTCCTTCCGCAACGTCGCCATCATCGCCCACGTCGACCACGGCAAGACCACGCTCGTCGACGGGCTGCTCCGCCAGACCCACGCGTTCCAGGCCCACCAGGAGGTCCAGGACCGGGTCATGGACAGCATGGATCTGGAGCGGGAGCGCGGCATCACCATCGCCGCCAAGAACACCGCCATCTTCTACGGCGATCACAAGATCAACATCGTCGACACCCCCGGCCACGCTGACTTCGGCGGCGAGGTCGAGCGCGTGCTCTCCATGGTCGACGGCGTCATCCTGCTGGTCGACGCGTCCGAGGGCCCGCTGCCCCAGACCCGCTTCGTGCTGGGCAAGGCGATGGCCGCCGGCCTGCCGCCGATCGTCGTCATCAACAAGATCGACCGCCCCGACGCCCGCGTCGCCGGTGTGCTCGAGGAGCTGTACGACCTCTTCATCGAGCTCGACGCCGACGAGGATCAGCTCGAGTTCCCGGTCCTGTACGCCTGCGCCCGCGACGGCTACGCCCAGACGGACCTCGACACCCCCAACGAGGACCTGCTGCCCCTGCTCGACGCCATCGTCGAGCACGTGCCGCCCCCCTCTGACACCGCGGACGACCACGCGCGCCTGCTGGTGACGAACCTCGGCTACGACCCCTACGTCGGCCGCCTGTGCATCGGTCGCCTCCGCGGCGGCGCGCTCAAGAAGAACGAGCAGGCCACCTGGTTCGGCCTCGACGTCAAGAAGATGGTCCGCCCGCAGCTCATCTACACCTGGCGCGGCCTCAAGCGGCACGAGGTGGACGTGGCCGAGCCTGGTGACATCGTCGCCATCGCCGGCATCCCCGAGATCACCGTCGGCGACACCGTCACCACGGCCTCCGAGCCGGTGGCGATGGAGCGCGTGCGCGTGGACGAGCCGACCATCGGCATGCGGTTTGGGATCAACACCAGCCCGATGTCCGGAAAGGAAGGGAAGTACCTGACCTCCCGCCAGATCAAGGAGCGCCTGGAGCGCGAGCTGCTGGCCAACGTCTCGCTGAAGACCGAGGAGTCCACCGAGAACGACTCGGTCATGGTCTACGGTCGCGGCGAGCTCCAGCTGGCCATCCTCATCGAGCAGATGCGCCGCGAGGGCTTCGAGCTGACCATCGGTCGCCCGCAGGTCGTCCGCAAGGAGATCGACGGCGTCATGCACGAGCCTTGGGAGCGCGCCGAGCTGGACGTGCCCGACGACGCGGTCGGCGCGGTCACCCAGAAGCTGTCGTCCCGCAAGGGCCAGCTCCTGGACATGCGCACCGACGGCAGCGGCCGCACCCGCATCGTCTACCGCATCCCCGCTCGCGGACTCATCGGCTACCGCAGCGAGCTGCTCACCGACTCTCGCGGCGAGGGCATCCTCAACACCCTGTTCGATGGGTGGGACGAGGACGTCGGCTTCATCCAGGGCCGCCAGAACGGCACCCTGGTCAGCGACCGCATGGGCAAGGCGACCACCTACTCGCTGTACAAGCTGCTCCCCCGCGGCGATCTCTTCGTCGAGCCCGGCGACGACGTCTACGAGGGCATGATCGTGGGCATCAACAAGCGCGGCAATGACCTGAACGTCAACGTCGTGCGCCCCAAGCAGCTCACCAACGTGCGCTCCGCCGGCGCCGACGAGAAGCAGATCCTGCCGCCAGCGCGCGCGATCACCCTGGAGTCGGCGATGGAGTTCATCGACGACGACGAGTGCATCGAGGTGACGCCCAACACCATCCGCCTGCGCAAGGTCACGCTCAAGAGCAACGAGCGCAGCGTCGTCCGTGGTGAGCGGGCGGGGTGAGGATGCGGGGCAGGCAGTTCCACGTGGAACGTCTGCCCCAAGGCGCTAGCCTGCCTCCATGGGTACCTTGATTCATGGCAGACACTCCGGTCACGCGCCCGTCGTCCTCCGTGCGCGACACCTCGTCGGCCGGGCCGCGCGCTGCGACCTGCAGCTGACGGAACCCTCGGTCTCCGGCGAGCACGCGCTGCTGCTCTTCGATGACGGCGCGTGGTGGGTGCGCGACCTGGGCAGCCGCAACGGCACCCGGGTCGAGGAGGAGCCCCTCGAGCCTGGCCAGGCCCGCAAGCTGGCCGAAGGCAGCCGGGTGAACTTCGCCGGCTCCGGACCCTGGATCCTGGGGGACGGTGATCCACCTCGCGCCGCGGCGATGCTGGTGGGCGGCAACACTGTCGTGGAGCTGAGCGCCGGCATGATCGCCCTGCCCAGCGAGGAGGACCCGGAGGTCCTGGTCACCCAGGTGCCCGACGGCAGCTGGACCGCCCAGCGCGCAGACGGTGACGAGCCTGTCTCCGACGGGCAGATCATCACGGTCGGCACGGCGCGCTACCGCCTGTCGCTCCCGACGCTCCTGTCCGCCACCCTCACCGTCGCCGAGCGCATGCCCACGGTGGACGACTGCCGCCTGCGCTTCCGGGTCAGCCAGAACGAGGAGGCCGTGGAGGTCGACATCATCGGCTCGGGCAAGACCCTCTCCCTGCCCGAGCGCGCCCACCACTACCCGCTGCTTCACCTCTCGCGCCTGCGTCGCCAGGACCTCGCGAACGACGTGCCTGCCCACGAAGCCGGCTGGATCGACCGCCACCAGCTCGCCGCCGACCTGCGCACCAGCTCGACCTCGCTGAACGTGCAGCTCTACCGGGCGCGCAAGCAGTACGCCGAGGCCGGCCTCGGCGGCGCCGAAGAGCTCATCGCAAGAAGAGGCCGGGAGATCCGGCTGAACGTGGACGAGACCGAAGAGGGGCCGTTGGGCTAGGTCGGCCCGGAGCCCCTCCTCACGGCGTCAGCCGCCGAGCTTCTGTAGCATCCGGTCGATGCGGCGCAGGTTGTGCTGCTGGGCCACACCGCCGGGCAAATCCACAAGCTGCAGCACCGTCAGCGTCTCCGCCGCGGAGCCCCTCGCAATCTCGAAGTGGTGCGTCTGGGCCTTGCCCCGCCGGAGGCTGCCTTCTGCGATGTTCAACGCCACCGACGCCGAAGCCCGCACCGCCCGGTTCTTGAGGTCCGAAGTCCCTCTTGGCCATCGGCTTCGGAGGGTCCACCGCCCGACTTCGAGCGCCACCTTGTACACGTCCAGTCGTTCGTGAGCCATCTGCATCTCGTCCTCCCGGAGGGCCTTGCGGAGACGCCCGCGACGGATCCCTCTCAGAGCTTGCTCGAGGG
>CALATR010000751.1 GCA_937891875.1 uncultured Pseudomonadota bacterium
GGATCCGACGCAGCAGGGGACCGGAGCGCGCCATCGGGGATTCTCCTCGGCTCTCGGGGACGGGCGGCTGGCGCGTCGGTAGCACTGCGCCCCGCGGGCCACAACCGGCCGGGGCCTTCGAGTCGCTTCCCGCCCACCCACGTGACAGAATGCGTCCAACCTCGGTTGGAGACCGCATGCGCGCCCTCGTCCCCGTCCTCCTCGCCCTCGCCGCCTGTGGCCCGTCCGACCCGGTCACGGTCGTCACCTACAACACCGGCCTCGCCCCCAACTTCGTCGATGGAGCCGCCAGCCGCACCCCGCTGGTCGGGGCGGCGGTGGCCACCCTGGAGGCGGACGTGGTGTGCCTGCAGGAGGTCTGGACGCCCGAGGACGTGGCCGCCGTGAAAGCCGCGACTGAAGCAGACTTTCCCCACCAACTCTGGCCGGAGGGCAGCCAGTCGACCCTGCCCGACCCCGCCTGCACCGAGGCCGAGCTGGGCGACCTGCTGGACTGTGTGGACCGCAACTGCCTCGACCAGTGCGACGAGTACCTCGACGACTGCATGCTCGACTACTGCGGCATCCGCTTCCTCACCGCCGAGCCCAGCTGCCAGGGCTGCGTGATGGCCAACGTCGGCGGCGAGCTCGACCTCATCCGGCCCACCTGCACGACCAGCTACACCGAGTACGCCTACGACGGCGCATTCGGCACGGCCGTGCTGTCCAAGCACCCCATCGTCGAGAGCGAGCACATCGAGATGGACGCCACGACCAACCGGCGCGGCGTGCACCACGCGGTCGTCGACGGGCCCGCGGGCAAGATGGACGTCTACTGCACCCACCTCACCGCCGTCTTCTCGGTCCTGCCCTACCCGCGCGAGGAAGGCGACTGGGACGAGGAGCAGCGCGCCCAGGTCCGCACCCTGCGCGGCATCGTCGATGACACCGCCACCACCGACCAGATCATCATCCTGGGCGACTTCAACACCGGGCCGGCCGTGGGTGAGGACATCGTCGCCGAGCAGGAGGCCTCCTGGGACATCCTGCAGTCCGGCTACACCATCCCCTACGTCGACGGCGGCGGCGCCTGCACCTGGTGCGGCGACAACCCGCTCATCGGCGAGGGCGAGGGGCACATCCTCGACCATGTGCTGTTCCGCGGCTTCGAGGGCGGCGCCACCGCGAGCCGGGTGCTCGACGAGGGGGCCGACATCCAGGTCTGCGACGAGGACACCGCCGGCGCCCTGTCCGACCACTACGGCGTGTCTGCGACGCTCACGCCGTAGGTCGGCCGCTCGGCACGGCGGGTGGCCCCGTTCACCTTGACTGGCGTCCGTCGCAGGCGCGTCGGTGCGGAGGGGCTACGCGTCCGGTGGGAGGCGCGATGCCGTCCGAGACGCACTTCCAGCTGGTCGATCGGGTGCTTGCAAAGCAAGCATCCGGCGCAACGCTGCAGCTGCGCCAGGGCAGCGCGGAGTTCGACTACTTCATGGCCCGGGCGAGCCTCCAGCAGGCACACGAGCTGCCCCACGGGTTCCGCCACCTGGCCGATCTGATCGCCCTCGACCCGTTCCGCGAGGACTGGCTCGACCTCGTGCACACCTACCTCGACCAGGCCACGGTGGAGCTGCTCCTCCCCGACACCGGCGCCGAGCGCTACTTCGCCCACGAGGCCCTGCGCGCCTACGCCTGGCTGCTGCGCGGCCAGCTCGATCAGGGCCTGTGGCTGCTCACCGAGGTCCACCGCGCCCGCAGCGACGTGCGCTACCTGCACGCCTGGGCCCCGGCCTTCCTCGGTCCCGACGGCGCGGTCGAGGCCCTGTCCGACACCGTGGTGCTCGGCGTCTTCGGTGCGCTGCTCACCTCCGTGGGCGAGGCTCCGATCCAGACCGCTCGCCAGCGCCGGATCACCTCCGCCCTCGCCGACCTCGCGCTGCGCCTGTGGCCCGCTCGGCGCGCGCTGCCCCAGACGCCCATGCTGGTCGCCGGGCTGCTCCGCAAGGCAGGCCGCTTCGACGAGGCCCGCGCCTTCGTGCTCGACGCGGCGGGCGAGCGCACCTGGCACACCTGCATCGCCGAAGGCCTCATCCTGCGCCAGGCCGGCGAGCCCGGGGCCGCCGTCGCCGCGTTCCAGGCCGCCCGCGCCCTCGATCCCAGCGACGTCTCCGCGATGCTCGAGGCCGGAGACACCTGGTTCGAGGCGGAGAACTGGCGCGCCGCCCAGGTCTTCTACGACGTCGTCCTCCGCCAGCAGCCCGGCCATCCCTGGGCCGCGCCCTCCCGCCTGTGGTGCCGCTCCCGCCTGACCGCCGATCCCGGCGGACCGGACGATCCCTACATCGAGCCCCTGGTCCACCTGTCTGACCAGGGCAACGATCGCGCGCGGCACCTGCTCGGCCGCTTCCGCCCCTACGCCGGCTACTGGCCTGCCCCCACCGACGCGACCGCCAACGTGCTCCGCCAGATGCTCGACGCCGGCGTCACCGGGGCGACCCGGGTCACCATCTCGGACGTCGAGGCCCCCAGCAACCAGACCGCCTTCCGCCTCGCCATGGGCGCGACCCTTGAGCCCACCTACCAACACATCGCGAGCCCCGACCCGCGCCTGCCGGTCGACCCCGACCTCGCGTTCCCGGTCTGGCGCCTCGAGAGCGAGCACCTCGTGCCCGCCCTGCCGCCTGCGCCCGCCGAGATCGCCGACGCCCTCGCCCGGGTCGCCCGCCTCCCCTTCGACCGCGACCGCGTCTGGGCCGCCGCCAGCGTCGCCATGGCCGAGCACCCCGGCCACCCCGCCACCGCCTGGCTCGGTGCCGTCACCCACCCGCCGCCGGCCCCCGAGGGGTCGGACGTGCCCGCCTGGGTCGCCCGCGTCCAGCTCGCCGTCGCCGACGCCCTGTGCCACCTCGACACCGGCTGGGGCGGCAGCCAGCGCCGCGCCGCGCTGTACAGCCTGCTCCACGGCCCCATGGACTGGTCCACCGAGGCCGCCGCCTTCGCCCTGGGCCGCCTGGTCCAGGACGAACCCGCCCTCTTCCTCGACGTCCACGAAGCCTTCACCACCCTCGAGGCCACCCGCCCGGACAGCGGGGCGTGCTGCTGGCTGGAGGGGCTGTACACGGCCTGGTACCGCCTGGAGGGCCTGTGGGACCAGGAGCGGGAGGCGCTGGCGGAGAAGTGGAAGGCGGCGCGGGGGTAGAGAACCGGGGGTCGTTCTGGGTCTCTGCGTCCCGTTCTCTGCGGCTCGAGGGGTTCTTGGGGACTCGAGGCGCCGCTCGTCACAGAGGCTCAGAGGCACAGAGGGGTTCACAGAGGGGGGAGTGGCAGGGCACAGATGTCCGCCCCCCGGTCGGTGCTCGAGTGCCTTGGGGGAGCCGTTCCCGGCGCAGGTCAGTCCTCTCGGCTGGGACAGGTTGTGCTGTCCGGGCTCATTGAAGCCATCCGTGCCGCGAGAGGCCCACTCCCGCATCGGATCCAGGCTTCCTCTCTGCGAAATTCTCTGTGCCTCTGTGCCTCTGTGACGAGCGGTCTCGCACCCCGCCACGGAACCAAGCGAGGCACCGAGCGGTCTCCGCCCCCGCCACGGAACCAGGCGAGACACCGAGCGGTCTGCCCGCCCTTCGACCCCTGCGCTACTCCACCGCCCCGATCGCCTCCGCCCGCCGCTCCTCCGCGGACAACCACCCGTCCTTGTCGTTGTCGACGAACAGGTAGGCCTCGTCCCACAGGCGGCTCGCGACCTCCTTGTGGGCCTCGGACGCGGGGGAGCCGACCTCGATGGGGCCGTTGGCGCGGGCGATCTCGGACTGGAGCCAGCCGGGGCGGCCGAGCTCGAACACGAGGTCGCCCTCGATGCGCTCGACGTTGCCGCGGATCTTGACCTCGACGTCCTCGAGCTCGAGGGTGACGCTCCAGTCCTCGCCGTTGTTGTGGGTGCCGGACAGGGTGAGGGGGCCGGCGACGTGCACGGTGATCCCGCACAGATCGCCCACCTCCAGCGCGTAGCGGACCTCGCCCAGCAGGTCGTGCACGTCGGCCACGGCGATCTCGGACTCGGAGTCACAGTGGTCGATGGTCACCGAGTCGAGCGCCAGCTCCCCGCTGTCCACGGTCGCCGCGGGGGCCGGATCGGCCACGCGCAGCGCCACCATGGACGGGTTGCCGACGTAGATGCCACCGTGCTCATCCGTGGACGTGGCGCAGCCAGCCAGGAGCAACAAGGTCAACGGGGGGATGATGCGGGTCATACGCCCTCTTCGGTCGTGAGTGGGAATAGTTGCACGCCCAGCTGATAGACGGCCTGTCGTTCCCCTTCCGCCTGATCGCACAGATTGAGGATATGCCGTTCGAACGCCGCAATCTCGCGCTTCAGCCGCGGCACGAGCTCCAGGGGCACGCTCACGGTCACCGCTCCGACGTGGCGCGAGGCGGCGGGAACGGCGCCGATCGAGTCGGCCGCGTGGCGCAACATGCTCTGATGGTAGGTCTCGACGGCCAGATCGGTCACCTGGGGCGGCGTGACCAGCGCGGCCTCGGCGTTGCGCCAGCTCCCCTCCTCCTCGACCACGAGCCCCACCCGCCGCAGCTGGGCGAGGGCGTCCTTCGCCTGCTCGGCGGACAGGTCGGGCCACAGGCGGGAGGCGATCCAGTCCGGGTCGGGCCTGAAGTCGTCGAGCTTGACCAGCTCGTGGATGGCGGCGTTGTACCACTGAGCAATGCAAGCCCACGCGGCACCCTCGATGGTGCGGGCGCTGCGGAAGTGCGACGTGGCGGTGATCGCCTCCCACGCCCGCACCCGATCCTCCTCGTTCGCCGCCTGGTCCAGGGTGACCAGCAGCTCGAAGTGGGCGGACTCGTCGTCGTTCAGGTCCATCGCCTTGCAGACTGCGGGCGTGGTCAGGTCGGTCAGGTTGCGCTCACCCTTCTTGACGTGCACCAGCAAGGATGGGGACGACAGGCCGCCAGCCCGGGCGAACACCCGGTAGCTGAAGCGATCGTCCTGGGCCTTGCGCGCCTCGAACCAGTCGCGCAGGAACGCGCGGTAGTCGATGTAGTCGTAGACGCTGGGCAAGCCCTCTGCCCTCGCCTCACCCATGGTGGGCCTCCTGTTGCGACCGCCACATAGACACCCACGGTACTGCCGAGAATTTCGGAGCACAAACGTTCTCGGCCCGAGAACGCCCCCAGTGAAGTACCGGATCGCCGGGCAACGCCGATCCCCACGGTGTGAACGTCCGGTGAGGCGCCCCGGGACCGCCCGGTGGAAAGCAGGCTGACAGGGGCAATCGGTGTACACAGCCCGCCGGATCTCGGGCGGTGCATGCCGTGCAGCACGGTCCCGTTCTCCTGGTCGGAACACCCTGCTCAGTGTACACCTGCCAGAAACGATGATCTGCGTATCAGCTGATCTTTCAACTCTTCGTACACTGCCCCCGGGTCCATCCGATCAGCGGACTAGGATACGGTCGCATGGACGCTGGACCACCATCGAAGCCCCCGTGGCGCGGGCGACGCGAGCTGCGTCGGGTCGTGCTGGTCCTCTTCGCGCTGCTGCTGGTGCCGGTGCTCGGGCGCGGCGCCGAGGGGGACGACACCGGCGGCGGCTTCGGCCTCGGCAGCTTCCTCTCGCCCGGCCAGCTCGCCCGGCCCCACGCCCACCTCGAGGGCGTCACCCAGTGCACCGAGTGTCACGTCGCCGGCGAGGGCGTCACGGCCGAGCGCTGCCTGCGCTGCCACGAGGACGTGAAGGCCCAGGTCGACGCAGAGAAGGGCTTTCACGCCGACAAGGGCGCCGAGTGCATCACCTGCCACCCCGACCACAAGGGGCGCAGCTTCAGCCTCACCCGCTTCGACGACCAGGCCTTCGACCACAGCGCGACCGGCTTCGACCTCGAGGGCGCCCACAAGGACACCGAGTGCGCCGCGTGCCACACGGACCCGGACACCTGGACCGGCCTGAAGCAGGCGTGCATCGCGTGCCACGAGGACAGCCACGGCGGCGAGGTGGGCTCCCGGCGCCTGCTCGACGACTGCGCCTCCTGCCACGACCCCGACGAGTGGAAGGCCCTGCCACTGGCCCAGGAGGTCTTCGCCCATCTCTCCCCGTCACAGGCGGACTATCCGCTGGAGGGCGCCCACGCCGAGGTCGGGTGCGAGTCCTGCCACGCCGAGTGGCGCTTCCTGCCCGTTGAGCACCAGACCTGCACCGACTGCCACGACAACCCCCACCGCATGAAGGTCGGTCGGTGCACCGACTGCCACCCGACACCGCACCACTGGCGGGTCAAGGGCTTCGACCACGCGCTCACCGGCTGGAACCTCGAGGGCGAGCACGCCGAGGTGGCCTGCGGGGACTGTCACGGCCGGCACAAGACCCGGCGCCTGGACCACGAGCAGTGCCTGGACTGCCACGACGATCCGCACGAAGCCCAGTTTGCACCCAGGGACTGCGCCAGCTGCCACGACGTGCACGCGGCGGAGTTCGCGCTCGTGGGCTTCGATCACGCCGCCACCGACTTCCCCCTGCACGGCAAGCACGGAGACGTCGCCTGCGCCGAGTGCCACGGCGAGCCCATCCCCGGCCACTACACAGGCGTGGAGCACGCGGACTGCAGCGCCTGTCACGAGGACCCCCATCAGGGGAGCTTCCAGCCCACCCCCTGCAAGACCTGCCACAGCGAGCAGGGCTGGGGCGTCGAGGACTTCGACCACGACCGCACCGACTTCCCGCTCACTGGCACCCACGCCGAGCAGGAGTGCCAGAGCTGCCACGGCGAGGGCCAGTGGTCCGGGCTCTCCCACGAGGTCTGCACCGACTGCCACGCCGACGACAATCCCCACGACGACAGCGTGAAGCCGGAGACCTGCGCCGACTGCCACGGGACCACCGCCTGGGCTGCGGTGCAGTTCGACCACGCGACGACCGCGTTCGACCTGATCCCGGCACACACCGAGCGCGTCTGCGCAGACTGCCATGACAAGGCGCACTTTGCGGGACTCGACCCCACCTGCGAGGGCTGCCACGCGGACACCCGGCCCGGCTCGCACTACGCCGGCGCCTGCACCGACTGCCACGCCGGCGCCCACTGGACACCGGCCAGCCTGGGCGACAACAGCCACGCCATCACCGGCTTCCCCCTGAACGGAGCCCACGCCGCCGCCACCTGCCGCAGCTGCCACCCGACGCCGGGCACCTACGGCGACGTGCCCAGCACCTGCAACGGCTGCCACTCGGGCGACGATCCGCACCAGAACATGCTCGGCGACCGGTGCGAGGACTGCCACGTGGAGTCCAGCTGGGCCCGCACCCGCTGGCGCCACCACCAGACCGGCTTCCCCCTGCGCGGCGCCCACCGCCTCGCCGCCTGCACCGACTGCCACGCCACGTCCTACGTCGGCACCCCCACCGCGTGCTGGCGCTGCCACGAGTCCCAGGCGCCGCAGGACATCGAGGCCCACCAGTCCGCCTTCTTCGCCGAGTGCGACGCCTGCCATGCACCGCACAGCTGGGCCGTCGCCCGCATCCCGCACTGAGGCCGCCATGTCGAACCTGCGCCCCACCGTCCTGGTCGTGCTCACCGTCGTCTTCGCGACCACGGCGCTGGGCCTGGCCATGGTCCCCGGCTGCGGTGCGCGCTGGACCCCACCCGGCTACCACGAGCGGTGGGACCTCAAGGGGAAACACGAGGGTCTACCCTGTGAATCCTGCCATCCAGTCGGCGAGCCCCTCGCCGTGCTGCCGACCGCCTGCGCGTCCTGCCACGAGCCCGATCGCCCGGCGAACCACTACGAGGGCGACTGCATCGAGTGCCACGACGAGAACGGCTGGGACGGGGCGACTCCCGACCACAGCTTCTTCCCCCTGGTCGACCGCCACGACATCGCCTGCGTGCAGTGCCACGGCGACTTCTCCCAGGATCTCGACCCCACCTGCAGCAGCTGCCACGAGTCCGAGCGGCCCACCAACCACTTCCCGACGCTGGACTGCGCCGGCTGCCACACGCCCACCCGCTGGGGCGACGCCCACGTGGCCCACGACTTCTTCCCCCTGACGAACTCCCACGATCGCGACTGTGCCGACTGCCACGGCACCAGCGGCGACTTCACCGGCCTCGACCCCACCTGCAGCAGCTGCCACGAGCCCGAGCGCCCGGCGGGCCACTTCGCCGGCGAGTGCGACCGCTGCCACGACACGACCCGCTGGGAAGACGCGAGCTTCGACCACTCCGAGTACTTCCCGATCCCCCACCGGGGCGTCGGCACCTGCACCTCGTGCCATCCCGCCGGCTACCAGACCTTCGTCTGCACCGACTGCCACGAGCACAATCGGACCAACACCGACGAGCACCACAAGGAGGTCCGCGACTACAGCTACGACAGCGCGGCCTGCCTGCGCTGCCACCCGGACGGCAGGCATTGATCGCCCTGCTGCTGGCAGCACTCGCGAGTGCCGAGCCCGACGTCGCCGACACCGCCACCACCACGGTGGGCGTGTCCGCGGCATACTCGGCGTCGGCGCGCAAGGGCGACCTCGACCTGTGGCTCGGCGAGCGCGCCCGCTGGAGCCTGTCCGACGGGGAGCGCACCCGGGTGAAGCTCCTGGTCGACGGGCGCTTGCGCCTCGACACCTCCGACCTGCGCCTCGAGCGCTCGATGGTCCGGGCGCTCGGCGTGCGCGTTCATCGCCCGAAGCTGACGTTGGACCTGGGTCGTATCCCGGTCGCCGGGGGTGGCCCCCGCCTGGTCGACGGACTGCAGCTGCGCCTGCATCCCGGCCGTGATTGGGACGTCGGCCTGTGGGCCGGCCTCGCGCCCGATCTCTTCACCACCCGTCCGGCCCTGCGTCCCGGCGCCGGCCCGATCGTCGCGGTGCGCAGGCCCGGCGCGGTCGCCTCCCTCGCCGGTGAGGTGCTGCTCTTCGATGGCGCCCTGGACCGGGCGGGCCTGCTCTTTCAGGCTCGCCTCGCCGCCGAGCCCGGCTGGTCCGCGTCCGCCCGACTCGACCTGCAGCTGACCGACCGCGCCGGCCAGTCCGGTCTCGCCGACGCCTCGACCGCGGTCTCGTTCCGACCCGTGGATCCCGTGCGGATCGACGCCTTCGCCAACCTCTACAGCTCCCTGCGCTACCTGTCGTCCGAGCAGCTCGACCCCGACCTGCGCCGCTTCCAGGCCCGCCTGCGAGACAACGGCCTGGGCGGCGACCTGAGCCAGGACCTGCGCGATCCCCGCCTCTACCAGCTCTACGGCGCGGGGATCGGCTGGCAGCCCAAGGGGGGCACCGTGCCCTTCGCCAAGCTGCTGGGCCGGGTGCGCTACCACCCCGAGCCCGAGCGTCGCTTCACCCGAGCCTATGTCACCGCGGGGCTGCTCGCCTGGGGCGGAGACCTGGAGCTGGCCGCCGACGTCAACGCCTTCACCTACGGCGGCAAGCCCCAGGGCGACGTGGGAGTGCGCGCTGCCGTGTGGCCGCTCCCCAGCGGCGCCCTGGGGCTCGACAGCTCGTTCCGGGTCGTGAGCAACCCGGCGTTCGACGGAAGACCCGGGTTCTACGCCGATCTCTTCGTGGACGCCCGCATGAGCCGCGCGACCCTGCTGATCGTCGGGGTCGCGGGCAGCTCCCAGCCCGAGCCCGGCTTCGTCGATGTCGGCTACACGGGCTTCGTCAGGCTGGCGACCCGTCTGCGTAGGACACGACCCGCTTCCCATGGTGCGTCTGGATCGTGATGCCGGCCGCCTGCAGGAACTTCGTCGGCAGCACGCCGCCCGCGAACACGAACACGAAGTCGTTGGCGATCTCGTGGGGGCCGGCCTCTCCGGTCAGCTCCACGCGGTCGAGCGCGATCCGCGCCACGTGGGTACCCAGCGCCAGGGTCACGGTGCCCGCGTCCACCGCCGCCTGCAGCCGCGTCACATTGTCCGCCTTGGGACGGCTCAGTTCCTTCTTGCGGTACGACAGGGTGACCCGATTGCCGGGCTGCTCGGCCAGGGCGACCGCCGCCTCCAGGGCCGAGTCGCCGCCGCCGACCACCAGCACGTGGCAGTCCTGGAAGGACTCGGCGTCGATGAGCCGGTAGGCGACCTTGTCGAGCTCCTCCCCGGGCACGTTCAGCCGGCGCGGTGTGCCCCGTCGACCGATGGTGAGCAGCACCCGCTGGGCGCGCAGGGCCCGCTTGCTGGTCTGCACGGTGAACACGCCGTCTGCGCCCTTGCTGACGCTGTCGACCCGCTCCCGCCCGCTGACGACCAGGCCCGTCTTCCGAACGACGTCCTCGAGCAGCTCGACCAGCTCCTCCTTGCGGGCCGAACGCATGCGGACGGCGCCGTAGCCGGCGAGCTCCATCGGGCGGGTCATCACCAGCTTGCGTCGCGGATAGTGACGGATCGCACCGCCAAACTCGTCCTGGTCGAGCAGCGCGTAGCTCCGCCCCTTGTCGAGCAGGGACAGCGCCGCCGAGATCCCCGCAGGGCCCGCGCCGACCACGACCACGTCGACCACGTCGCCGCCGAGCCCCTTCTGCAGGCCGATGGAGGCGTTGCGGGCCGCCTGGGCGCCCTGCTCGACGGCGTTGGCGATGAGCCCCATGCCACCGAGCTCGCCGGCGATGAACAGCCCGGGCACGTTGCTCTCGAAGCGCGGGCTCACCTCGGGGATGTCGATGCCGCGCTTCTCCGAGCCGAAGACCAGCTCGATGGCGTTGACCGGGCAGGCGGCGGCGCAGGCCCCGTGGCCGACGCAGGACGAGCCGTTCACGATGTCGACGCGCCCATCGATGATGGCGATGACGTTCTTCTCCGGGCACGCCGCCACACACGCCCCCGACCCCATGCACTTCGCCGGATCGACCCACGGGCGGATGCTCGGCGGCTCGTGCCGACCGGCCTCCCGGGCGGCTGCCTGGGCCTTGCGCGCCTTGCGCTCCTTCCAGGCGACCCGGATCCAGGTGGGGAGCACGAGGAACACGACGATCAGCACCCCCGCGACGACGTACCAGACCCAGCTCATGACAGCCCCAGGGCCCACAGCGCGCGCAGGGTCTTGAGCGCGCCGCCGAACAGCAGGGCCTCGGCGACGTGGATGGCGACGATCAGGTACATCGCCTGCGCGAGCGGCAGGTGGAAGAGGTGCCACAGCCGCAGCCAGCGGGCAGCGACGTCATAGGCGCCGACGTTGCGCTGCAGGCGCAGCGAGGCGGTGAGGGTGCGGCTCGCGTCGCGGCGCACCGGATCGGGCAGCCCGGCCCCCTCGAGGATCCCGCGGACCGCGCGAGATCGGCGTCGAACCTCCATGTCCAGCCGGACGAGCCCCAAGAGGGAGCGCGCCTCCGCCTCCAGATCCCGCACCATGAGCACCGCCTCGCCGACCCGGGCTCCGGCGGCGCCCGGGGTCTGGGCGACCAGCTGGGCACGCAGATCGGTGAGCTGCTCCCGGGCCTCGCGCAGGCTGGCCGCACCCCCGCTCGCGCCCTTGGGGAAGTGGCCGTACACGTAGCGGCCGAAGATGCCGGACAGCGCGACCAGCACCATGCACCAGAAGCCGACCGCGATGAGGCCGCTGGGCATGACCACGCCGGCGTGCAGCACGATGAGGATGGGACCGAAGATCCCGCAGACGATGTGAAACGCGAGCCACAGGGGCATGGGTCCGAGCAAGCGCACCCGCAGCAGCATCTTGCGCAGGGAGTAGACCAGCATGCCGACCATCAGCGTCGTGCCGAGCAGGCCCAGCGACAGGCCGACCATGCCGCCCCCGCGGAACAGCGCGTGCAGCGGGTGATCGTGGCGCAGGGCGTCCGGGGTCGCGTAGTAGCTGAAGCCCTGCACGACGGACACGACGACGATCGCGGCGAGACCCAGGGCAAACAGGCCGATGAGCCCGCTCACCGCGCGGTGGAGCAGCGGCGTGCGCGGCGTGCTCACGGGTCGGGCGCCAGGTCGCCGTCGTCGTCGATCGCCAGGCGCGCC
>CALATR010000752.1 GCA_937891875.1 uncultured Pseudomonadota bacterium
CCCGCACCGGTGCCCGCGGCGACCAACCCCGCCGCGTCCGAGTTCCTGACCGGCCAGCCCACCCCCGCACCCGCGGCACGACGCCAGGAGGCCTCGTTCACGCCGGCCAGCGTGCCGAGCCGACACCCCGACACCCCAGCCAGCGTGCAGCCCCGCTACAGCCCGCCCGATCCGGGCTCGATGACCCCGCCGATCATCGCGGCCACGGCGACGCCCGCGCCGATGCTCGCCCACAGCAAGCCCCAGGCGCCCACTCCCGCCGGCTACGTGCCGCCCCGCCGACCGCAGCCGACCACGCCCCGAGACCCTTCACCCGCCGCCTCGTCAGTGTCTGGCGAGGTCGACGGCACCTTCGTCTCCTACGGCAACCCGGTGCCCCTGTTCAGGACCGAGCGCTCGGAGACCCCCGCTCCGACGGCGGCGCGGACCTCCGGCTTCCAGAAGGGCCTCCCCGCCGCGAGCGACCTGGACGCCACGCCGGTGCCCGCGTTCACCCAGGACATGGACGACGAGACGCCCGCGCCGGCGCACAGCACGCCCTCGTACGTGAGCGAGTCGCTGCCGACCAGCACCCCGCTCGCGGGCTCGCTCATGACGCCGATCCCGATCGAGACGCGCACGCCGTACACCCCGACGCCCATGCCCACGCCCACGTGGGGCACGCCCTCGTCGAGCGCATCACGACCCTCGATGCACGACGCCTCGCCGGTGCCGCCGATGGCCGCACACTACGACGATGAAGACGAGGACGTCAGCGAGGACGCGACCGTCATCGACCCGGACATCGCCGGCATGGCGACTCCGTCCCCGGTGCGCCGTCACGCGTCCGCCACGCCGCCTCCGATGCCCTGGAAGCGGCGCGGCTGAGCCTCACGCCTCGGACATTCCGAGGATCACCCGGTGATCTGACCCGCTGCGGCCCCGCCCTCTTCCTCGGGGGCGGCGATCCGCGAGAAGGTGATGTGATCGCCTTCCACGTCCACCTTGACGACGTCGCCGGGACCGTAGCCGCCGCTGACGATGGCCTTGGACATCGGGTTCATCAGGTGCGTGGTGATGGAGCGCTTGAGCGGCCGGGCGCCGAACGCCGGGTCGTAGCCCGCCTCGGCCAGCGCGAACTTGGCCGCGTCCGTCACCTCGAGCCCGAGCTCGCGCTGCTGCATCAGGCGGCGCAGGCGCTTGAGCTGGATCTCGAGGATCATGTCCATGTTGTCGCGGGTCAGCGGATCGAAGACGATCTTGTCGTCGATCCGGTTGATGAACTCCGGCCGGAACTTCTGGGCGAGCTCCTGGTCGACCGCGTTCTGCACGGAGTTGCGGTAGGTGGCCTTGGCCGCCTCGACGGCCTTGTCGGCCGCCTCGCCCTCGAGGTCCTTGCGCAGGCGCGCGACCTCCTTGTGAAACGCGTTGGCCGCGTCCATGATCTTGGAGCTGCCGACGTTGCTGGTCATGATGACGACCACGTTCTTGAAGTCGACGATGCGGCCCTTGGAGTCGGTCAGGCGACCGTCGTCCAGCAGCTGGAGCAGCACGTTGAAGACGTCGGGGTGGGCCTTCTCGACCTCGTCCAGCAGGACGACCGTGTAGGGCCGGCGGCGGACCGACTCGGTCAGCTGACCGCCCTCGTCGTAGCCGACGTAGCCGGGAGGGGCGCCGATGAG
>CALATR010000753.1 GCA_937891875.1 uncultured Pseudomonadota bacterium
CGAACAGGCGGGACAGCCGCTCGGGATCGGCGCCGTCGACGATGGCGGTCAGGGTCTGGACCTCGTCCTCGGGCAGATCGACGAAGCGGGCGGCGTCGGGGGACAGCCCGAGGAAGGTGGCATCCCGCACGACCTCCAGCAGCTCCTCGGTGAAGGTCGACAGCTCGTGGCCCCAGCCGTAGACGCGATCGATGACCGCGAAGCAGGCCTGGGGCTCCCCGCGGACGAGGCCACCCAGGAAGTCGTGGAGCAGCGCGCGGTCGACCAGGCCCAGGGTCTCGGTGACCACGTTGTCGGCGATGTCGGACTTGCCGGCGCCCGCCGAGATCACCTGGTCGAGCAGGGACTGGGCGTCGCGCATCGAGCCCTCGCCGGAGCGGGCGATGAGGCGCAGGGCCTGGCCGGAGAGGTTGACCCCCTCCTTCTCGGCGATGCTGGCGAGGTGCTCCACGACCTTGGGCACCGGGATGCGCTTGAAGTCGAAGCGCTGGACCCGGGAGAGGATGGTGTCGGGGATCTTGTTGGGCTCGGTCGTCGCGAAGACGAACACCACGTGGGGCGGCGGCTCCTCCAGCGTCTTCAAGAGCGCGTTGAAGGCGCCCTTCGACAGCATGTGGACCTCATCCACCAGGTAGATCTTGAACTTTCCCCGGGTGGGCGCGTACTGCACCGCCTCGCGGATCTCGCGCACGTCCTCCACCGAGTTGTTCGAGGCACCGTCGATCTCGATGAGGTCGGGGCTGGTGCCCGACGCGATCTCGACGCAGCTGGTGCAGGTGCCGCAGGGGTTCGGCGTCGGCCCCTGCTCGCAGTTCAGCGCCCTGGACAGGGCCCGCGCGGCGGTAGTCTTGCCCACGCCGCGGGCACCCGTGAACAGGTAGGCGTGGTGGATGCGCTCGCCCTTGATCGCGTTGCGCAGGGTGCGGGTGACGTGCTCCTGGCCGACGATCTCGTCGAAGGTGGCGGGGCGGTATTTCCGGGCGATGGCCAGGTAGGTCACTCGTACTCCACGCGCGGGGCCGGCTCGGTGTGTAGCTTATGGAGCAACCGCAGTCCCGTCGGTGCATCCCGCCCGCAGCCCGGAGGTGCCATGTCCCAGGCCACGTCCGCCCATCCCCCGGTGGAGCTGTCCGCCGACGAGCGGGCCGAGCTGCTCGCCGCCCTGTCCGCGCCCCTGCCGTCGATCCCCAGTCGCTACCTCTACGATGACCACGGCAGCGCGCTGTTCGAGCAGATCACCGACCTGCCGGAGTACTACCAGACCCGCACCGAGCGGCAGATCCTGGAGACCGAGGCCGACCGGATCCTCGAGGCCACGAACGCGGTGCACCTGGGCGAGCTGGGCTCGGGCGCGGGCCGCAAGATCGGCCTGCTGGTCGAGGCGGCCCAGCGCCGGGAGGCGTGCAGGAGCCTCACCCTGCTCGACATCAACGCGTCCTTCCTCCAGCAGAGCGTGCGGTCCCTGCAGCAGCGCTACCCCGACGTCGACGTGCGCGGGGTCGTCGGTCGCTTCACCCAGGACCTCGACCGCTTCGGCGAGGGTGGTCGCCGGCTGATCGCGTTCTTCGGCTCGACCATCGGCAACTTCCATCCCTCCCAGATCGTGCCGTTCCTACGCCGACTCGCGGACATCACCGGCCCCACCGACAGCCTGCTCGTGGGCTTCGATCTGGTGAAGGACGTCCGCATCCTGGAGGCGGCCTACAACGACAGCGCGGGGGTGACCGCGGCGTTCAACCTCAACATCCTGCGGGTGTTCAACCGGGCCACCGGCGCCGACTTCGACCCGGACGCCTTCGAGCACGTGGCCTTCTACGATCCCGACAACCGCTGGATCGAGATGCGCCTGCGCGCCACCCGCCCGGTCCGCGCGACCGTGCCCGCCATCTCCTGGGTGCGCGACTTCGACGTCGGCGACGAGCTCCGCACCGAGGTCTCCTGCAAGTACGATCAGCGCTTCGTGCAGGCCTACGCGGAGGCCGCGGGGCTGCACCTGTCCGCCTGGTTCACCGACCCCGACCAGCTCTTCGCCCTCGCCGTGCTCCGCCGGGAGGTGACGTGAACCCGACCGTCGCCGACGAGATCCTGGGTGCGGCATGGGCTCGCTCGGACCTCATCTTCTCGCTGCTGGCCCCCGGCGCCTGGCACACCCGCGCCATCCCCCTGCGCCACCCGCCGGTGTTCTACCTGGGCCACCTGGCGGCGTTCGCCTGGAACCACGTGGGCGTCGGCGTGCTCGGGGAGGAGGCCCATCACGGGACCTTCGACGCCCTGTTCGAGCGTGGCATCGATCCGCTCGACGACGACGCTGCCAGTGACGCGACCATCGCGGCCTGGCCCTCCATCGCCGTGATCGTCGCCTATCGGGACGCGATCCGGGAGCGCCTGCGGGGGCTCGGCGACGCGGTCGCAGCCAGGGCGGACGACGACGTGCTTGCCGCTGGCGACCGCATCTGGTGGCTGGTCCGCGAGCACGAGGAGATGCACCACGAGACCCTGCTCTACCTGTTCATGGAGCTTCCCCCTGAACTCCTGCGCAGACCCGCCGGCTGGCCCCGCCTGGTGACCGGCCCCGACCCGCGGCCTGCGCGCTGGAGCCCGGTGTTCGGCGGACGGGCGGTCCTGGGCGAGGATCTGGACGCGCTCACCTTCGGCTGGGACAACGAGTGCCCCCGGACCGAGGTCGCTGTCGATCGCTTCCTGCTCCAGGACATCCCGGTGACCGTCGGTCGCTACCGCGCCTTCGTCGAGGCCGGCGGCTACCAGACCGAGGCCCTGTGGCTCGCCGAGGACTGGACCTGGCGCACCGGCCGCGGCCTCACTCGCCCCCACGGCTGGCGCGAGGTGGACGGGGCGCTGCAGGTGCGCTCGCTCTTCGCCTGGCACCCCATCGACGAGGTCTCCGGGTGGCCGGTGCAGGTGAGCCTCGCCGAGGCGCGCGCGTTTGCCCGGTGGGCCGACGCGCGGCTGCCCACCGAGGCCGAGCTCGCCCGGGCGGCGTTCGTCGACCGGGAGGATCGCCTGCTGACCGCGCCCTGGGCCGGAGAGGCGGAGGCGAACCTGGGCTTTGTGTCGGGCGGCTGCGAGCCGGTGCTGCACCGCCGCGCCACCCAGGGCCCCTGGGGCCACCACGAGCTGGTCGGAAATACCTGGGAGTGGACCGACACGCCGTTCCGCCCGCTCCCCGAGTTCCAGGCCTGGCACCACACCTATCCGGGCTACAGCGCCGACTTCTTCGACGATCGGCACTACGTCGTCGCCGGGGCCAGCTGGGCCACCTCCCGCGGGCTCGCCCGGCGCAGCTTCCGCAACTGGTATCAGCCGCACTACCCCTACGTGTTCGCGGGCTTCCGGCTGGCCCGGGACGGGTAGACGAAACCTGGCGAAACGGCACGATGCCGCGATGGCGGTACGATGCCAGAACGGAGGTTCTATGAAGACGCCTGCTGTTCTGGTCTCGCTCGTGCTGCTCCTTTGCGCCTGCAACCCCGACGCCGACGGGGACGGCCACAAGGAGGACGTCGACTGCGACGATGCCAACGCCGCGATCCACCCCGGCGCGACGGAGATCTGCAACGGCATCGACGACAACTGCGACGACGCCATCGATGATGCCGACGCGGCGGTGGATCTGTCCACGGGGAGCACCTTTTACGCGGACGCGGACGCGGACGGCTACGGCGACCCCGCGACGTCCGTCGACGCCTGCGAGCTGCCCGCTGGCTACGCCGCCGACAACACCGACTGCGACGACACGACGGACCTCGCGAACCCCGACGCGCCCGAGATCTGCGACGATCTGGACAACGACTGCGACGACCTGGTCGACGATGCCGACGACAGCGTGGATCTCACCACCGGCACGACCTTCTACGCAGATACGGACGAGGACGGCTACGGCGACCCGGCGACCGCGGTCCAGGCCTGTGAGGCGCCGACCGGGTACATCCTCGACGGGGCCGACTGCAACGACATCGACGACCTGATCAACCCCGAGGCGGTCGAGGTCTGCGACGGCTTCGACAACGACTGCGACGAGCTGACCGACGATGCGGACGGGGACGTCGACCTCAGCACGGGCACGACCTGGTACGAGGACTTCGACGAGGACGGCTACGGCAACGAGCTCTCCACGACGGTCACCTGCCTCGTGCCCGACGGCTACGTCGACGATGCCACCGACTGCAACGACGCCGACTTCTCCGTCAAGCCGGGCGCGACCGAGGTCTGCGACGAGGTCGACAACGACTGCAACACGCTCATCGACGACGAGGACAGCGGACTGGACCTGTCCACCGCGTCCACGTTCTGGGTCGACGGCGACGGCGACGGGCA
>CALATR010000754.1 GCA_937891875.1 uncultured Pseudomonadota bacterium
CCTGCAGCCCCGCCCCTCCCGCCTCTGTGAGTCCTCGGTGCCTCTGTGCCTCTGTGCCGAGTGCCGCGACGAACCCCTTCTACCCTTCCGTCGGCTCGTCCTCGTGGCTCTCCTCGTCGACCCGGTCCTCCCCGCCCTCCCCCTCCGGCTCGATCGGCTTGTCGATCAGATCCTCGTCCACCTCCGTCACCTTCTCGCTCGCCTTCTGCAGCCCGACCTTCTGCAGCACCGCCGACAGCTGTCTCGCGATCCAGCTGGGCTCGGCGTCTTCGACCTCGGGCTCGATCCCCAGGAACTCGGACTCGTAGATGGTGTAGAGCGCCAGGAAGAACGCGACGAGGACGGGGCCGACGAAGAGGCCGGTGAGGCCCATCCAGTAGAGGCCGCCGAAGACGGCGAGGAAGACCAGCAACGGGTGGATGTCGGTGTTGCCGCGCATGAACAGCGGCTTGAGCACGTTGTCGATGCTGCCGACCAGGATGAGGCACCACAGCGCCAGGAAGATCGCCGCGCCGTAGCTGCCGTTGACGAGCAGGAAGCCGACCACCGGGACCCAGATGACGACCGTGCCGACCACGGGCACGAAGCTGCCGATGCCGGTGAGGATCGCCAGGAACAGGACGTTGCCGACCCCGGCGAACGCGTAGCCGAGGCCGGCGATGAGGCCCTGGATGGCTGCGGTGGCGAGGCTGCCAACGACCAGGTTGCGGCTGAACTCGCCAAAGACGTCGAACAGGCGCTGCTCGTAGCGATCATCGAGCGGGGACAGGCGCTTGATGCCGGTCAGCAGCCGGGGACCGTTGGTGAAGAGGGTGACGACGGCGAAGACGTAGATGACGCTGTCGATGGACAGGTCGACCGCGGCCTGGATGACGCCGGGGATCTCGGCGCCGGCGAAGCGCAGGGCGGACAGGGTCGCGTCCTGGGCACCGGTCCACAGGTCCTCCTCGATGAGCTCGAGGCGCGACAGCCACAGCTCGATGCCGCCGCTTGGCGTCGCCTCCACCCCCAGGCGCAGCGCCTCCCGCTGCATCCACTGGAGCACGCCGTCCGCCCAGACATCCGCGGCCGGCGCGCCGCCCGAGGTGCTGCCGACCGCATCGACCGCGTGTCGGGCCAGCTCGGGGATCCCCTCGGTGCCGGCCAGGGGCTCGAGGGAGTGGCCGGGGCCCAGCTCGCCGAGGTCCAGCTCGGGCATGGCGGGCAGCATGTCCTGCAGCCAGGTCGGGAGCTCCAGCTGCTTGAGCATCTGGTCGACCGTGGACTCGAGCTGTCCGGACTGCACGTACTGGATGGCCTGGGCGGTGACCGACTGAACCTCGAGGGCGAACAGCACGAGCACCAGCCCGAGCGGGCCGAACACCAGCAGTCCGAGCAGGGTGGTCGTCAGCAGGCTGGCGACGAAGGCGCGCCCGCGCACCCACTTCAGGATCCGCGAGTAGACCGGCCAGCACACGACGACCGTGACCGCGGCGAAGAGCAGCACGTACAGGTAGGGCCAGAAGACGATGAGCACGCTCGCGAACGAGATCGCGAGGGTGAGGTAGAACCAGCGGTCCTTCGTGTTCTGGGACCACGGATCGGGATCAGGAGGCTCGGTCACTGGCGTCCTCCTCGAGTCCGAGCGCCGAGACGCTGTCCTGGATGCGCTCGACCAGGCCGCCGCGAACGGTCTTGGCAGCGACCTTGACCGCGTTGCGGATGGCGCGCGCCTCGCTGCGGCCGTGGGCCTTGATCACGACCCCCTCGAGGCCGAGCACTGGCGCACCGCCGTAGACCTTCCAGTCGGTGAGCCGCTTGAGCTCGCGCAGCCCGCCGCCGAGCATGGACAGGCCGAGGCGCCACTCGATCCGACGAGAGCTGGCTTTCTTGGCCACATCCCGCATGACCTCGCCCACGCCCTCGAGCATCTTGAGCACCACGTTGCCCATGAAGCCCTCGGTGACGATGACGTCCACCGTGCCGCGGGGGATCTCCAGCCCCTCGACGTTGCCGACGAAGTTCAGCGGCCCTCCGAGCAGGCGCTGGTGGGCCTCGATGATCGCCGGTGTGCCCTTGTGCGGCTCGCTGCCGTTGGACAGCAGCGCGACCCGGGGCGCGCGGACCTCACTGACGATCGCGCTGTAGGCGCTGCCCATGGCCGCAAAGCCCACCAGCGCCTCGGCGTCGGTCTGGGTGGTCGCGCCCACGTCGAGGATGAGGGCAAAGGGATCGCCCTTCGGACCGTGCTTCTGCTCGGTCGGGTAGACCGCGGCCAGGGCGGCCCGGCGCACGCCCGGGATCCGACGGAGGTGGGTCGAGGCCGCGAGGATGAGGCCACCCGTGTTGCCGCAGCTGACCATCGCGTCCACCTCGCCGGTCTTCACCAGCTCTGCGGCGCGCATCACCGAGCACTGGGGCCGGTCGCGCACGCAGCGGGGATCGTCGGTGGGCGCGACGAAGCCATCTGCCGAGACGACCGAGACGCGGCGCGGATCGTAGCGGACCTTCGACAGCGCCTCGTGCACGACCGCGGCGTCGCCGACCAGCCGCACGTGGATGTCGACGTCCTCCCGGGACAGGAGCGCTGCGCCCTGCACGACGGCATCGGGCCCCTTGTCTCCTCCCATGGCGTCCACCGCGACGGTGACCAAGCGTCCTCCAGCTGCGCGGGCATCTTGCCACGTGGCCCGCATCGAGGCCCGACGATAACGCCCGCGACCGGAGGCAGGATGCAGCGCCGAGCCACGAACGTCGTCTGGCACCACGGTCTCGTCGACCGCCCCACCCGCGAGCGCCTGCTCGGACAGCAAGGAGCGGTACTCTGGTTCACCGGCCTGTCCGGCTCGGGCAAGTCGACGGTGGCGCGCCAGGTCGAGCACGACCTGCTCCACCGGGGGCGCTTCGCCGCGGTGCTCGACGGGGACAACCTGCGGCACGATCTCAATGCCGATCTCGGCTTCTCCCCCGAGGATCGCACCGAGAACATCCGGCGGGTCGGCGCAGTGGCCCGCATCCTCGCCGAGTCCGGCGCCCTGTGCCTCGCCGCCTTCGTCAGCCCCTACCGTGCGGACCGCGACGCCGTCCGCGAGCGCCTCGACGAGGGCCGCTTCATCGAGGTCTTCGTCGACACCCCCCTCGCGGTCTGCGAGTCCCGCGACCCGAAGGGCCTCTACGAGAAGGCCCGCCGCGGCGAGATCAAGGACTTCACCGGCATCTCGGCCCCCTACGAGCCCCCGCTGTCGCCCGAGATCCACTTGCGGACGGACGGTCGGACGGTGGCGGCGTGCGCGGAGGAGGTGGTGGGGGAGCTGGTGAGGCGGGGGATCATCGGCTGAGGAGGGGATCGACTCGCGGTCATCGCGTGGCTTCGGAGCGAGGGAGTGGCGAGGCGGTCTCTGGTCCCTGGTCTCTGGGACCCTCTGCGAGCGGGGGATGCGCCCGCAGAATCCGTTGCTCCGGGCGCAGTCGACGTAGCGGGCCGAGGCTCGCTGCCGAATGGGTGCCTGCGCGGATCACGACGACCCTCCTCTCGCGCCCCCGCTCGGAGCCGGCCCCAGAGACCATCGACCAGAGACCGACCCGCCACTCCCCTGCCCGGAGCAACGTCGTTCCCGCCAGACGAAGACCCGCCACTCCCCCACTCCCCCGCGCCCCCCGGCGAGAGACCCGCGGAAGAGAGCCCGCCCGCTCCCCGGTGCTACAGTCCGGCCCTCGGGAGGCAGCTACCTTGCAGATCTCCAACCGTTCCCTGCTCCTGCTGCTCGTCGCGGCCGTGGCGCTGGTCGCGGCGGCCGTGTGGCTGACCCTGCGCCCACCCGCGCCGCCCTCGCGCATGACCGAGGAAGAGGAGAAGATCACCATCGTCGACGAGCCACCGGACGTGCGACGCTCGGGCGGCTCCGACTGGCTCCCCGAAGGTCCGGTCAAGATCATGGGCGCCGAGAACACGCTCGTGCGGCTCGACTGCGACGGCCTGCGCAAGGATCGCAGCATCAAGGACGGCAAGGCCGAGTTCGACCAGATCCCCCCCGGCGGCTGTGACCTGCTCCTGCTGCCCGAGGACTACGACCCGGAGAACCCACCGGAGATCGTACCGTTCTTCCCCCTCTTCCCCGGCGACAACGTCACCTGTCGCACCGAGGGCATCGGCCGGATCTGCGACGCGGAGAAGGCGACCCGACCGGAGGGCGTCTCCATGGACGAGTGCGCCGACTACACGGAGGTCGTGTGTGACGGCAGCCTCGCCGAGGCCCACGCCGCCACCGTGGTCGCCTGGTCCCAGGGGCCCGGCATCGTCACCATCGACGGTGAGGAGGTCGGCCCGGTTCCGGTCGAGAACTACAAGCTCCCGGTGGGGCGCCACAAGGTCGAGTTCAAGGGCGAGCGCGCGCGCAGCTCGTGGACCCTGACGGTCGAGGCGGACGAGTTCGTGGAGATCCTCTTCCACAGCCCCACCCGCGACGACACGGAGCTCCCCCGCCGGCCGGACGAGGCGCGCCTCGGCAGCCCGACCGGCAGCGCCTCGGGAACGTCGCAGGGCGGCGGCGAGCCAGCCGGCACCACCGCGCCCGAGTAGTCCGCACCTGCGTCCGCAAGCACAGGAGACGTCCCGCACGCACAGGTTACGCGAGCGGCCGGGTACGGAGGCGACATGAGCACCGAAGAGGATCGCGCGTTCGAGGCCGAGCGCGAGATTGGACGAATCAACGCGTTCTTCCCCATTCTTCCCACGCTGGGCAACCGCTGGGCGGCCTCGCGCCCCTGGGAGGGCAAGACCGTCGCCCTCAACCTGCACCTGACGACGCTGTCCGCCGCGCTGGTCCGCGAGCTGGTGCTGGGGGGCGGTACCTTCGTCGTCTCCGCGGCCTCGCCCGCCACCACGGACAAGCGCACGGTCAGCATGCTGCGCAGCCAGGGCATCGACGTCTACACCGGCGGTGACGGCGAGGATCGCCACCTGCAAGCGCTCTCCCACGATCCCGACATCATCGGGGACTGTGGCTTCGAGCTCATCCAGACCGCCCTGAAGAAGCGCAAGGACCTCACCCGCCGCA
>CALATR010000755.1 GCA_937891875.1 uncultured Pseudomonadota bacterium
CCGATCCGACCGGGGTGGCTCCGCTGCCGTAGGACTGGAGACTGGAGACTGGAGACTGGAGACTGGAGACTGGAGACCGCCCCTCCCCTCCCCCGCCCCGGACCCATGCGACCCCCGCCAACCCGCTCCCCTGCCTGGCGCCCACACGACCTCCGCAGCGCCCCTCGCCAGCCGCCCGCATCGAGGTACACCTCCCTCCCAGCCTGTTCGGAGTCGCCCATGATCCGCCTCGTCCTCCCGCTCTTCCTCGCTGCCTGCACCGGCGCCCCCGCCACCCCCGCAGGCCCGGCCAGTGCGCCCACGACAACCCCCGAGCCCGTCGATCAGGTGCCGGTCGATCACAGCGCTGCCTACAAGGCCGTCCACGATCCGGCCCGCCCCGAGGCCGACCGGGAGAAGGACGCCGATCGCAAGCCGCTCGCGACCCTGGAGCTGCTCGAGCTCGAGCCCGGCGAGACCGTCGCCGACCTGATGGGCGGGCGCGGCTACTCGACCGAGCTGCTGGCCCGCACGGTCGGCACGACCGGCAAGGTGTACGTGCAGAACAACGCCTTCGTCCTGGAGAAGTTCGCCGAGAAGGACCTGTCCGCCCGCCTCGAGCGCCTGGGTCCCGAGGGCTATCAGGTGGAGCGCCTCGACCGGGAGATCGACGATCCGGGCCTGCCTGCGGGTGCGCTGGATGCGGCGTTCCTCGGGCTCTTCTACCATGACAGCGTCTGGATGGAGGCCGACCGGGAGAAGATGAACCGGGCGGTCTACGAGGCGCTCAAGCCGGGCGGCGTCTACGTCGTGACCGACCACTACGCCGAGGACGGCAGCGGCACCCGCGACGTGAAGACCTTGCACCGGATCGACCGCGAGGTGGTGGTGAAGGAGCTGGCGGCGGCGGGCTTCGAGCTGGAGGAGGAGAGCCACCACCTCCGCCACACCGACGACGACCGCACGCTCAACGTGTTCGACGACGCCATCCGCGGCAAGACCGACCGCTTCGTGCTCAAGCTGCGCAAGCCGGCGAACTAGGCGCTAGGCTGCGGCCATGCACCGCCTCGCCGCACTCGTCCTGCCGCTGGTCCTCGGAACCTCCTCCCAGGCCGCCACCTACGACCCGGACCTGACCTGGCGGACCATCGTCACGGACCACTTCCGCATCCACTTCCACCAAGGCGAGGAGCAGCTGGCCGACGAGTTCAGCCGCACCGTCGAGGAGGTGTACGACACGATGACCGAGGAGCTGCGCTGGATGCCCCGGCGGCGGACCCACGTGGTGCTCATCGACCGCACCGACGCCGCCAACGGCTTCGCTGGCTCCGTGCCCTACAACGCCATCACCATCTTCGTGACCGGCCCCGACGAGTCCAGCCAGCTCGCCGACTACGAGGACTGGTTCACCGGCATCCAGACCCACGAGTTCACCCACACCCTGCACATCGACACCAACCACGGAGTCGCCCGGGCAGCGCGGTGGGTCGTCGGCCGGATCTCTTCGACCAACCGTCTCTCTCCCGCATGGGTGGTCGAGGGCCTGGCCACGTTCGAGGAGACCGGGCACACCAACGGCGGCCGCGGGCGCACCCCGGTGGTCGACATGATCCTGCGGACCGCCGCCCTCGAGGACGACATCCCGCCGCTGGGCCGCATGGACGGCTTCCAGGCCCAGCCCCCGAGCGGCGCCATCCGCTACCTGTTCGGCCAGGACTTCATCCAGCACGTCGCCGACCACCACGGCCCCGAGGTGTGGACCCGGTTCGTGCACACCTACGGAAGCTCCGTCCCCTACCTGCTTCCCGGTCGCTTCGTGCTCGGCGGGCCGTTCCACGTCCTGCACCGGGAGTGGGCCGCCGACCTGCGCACCGATGCCTGGGCCACCGTCGATCGCATCGAGCTGGACGGTCCCATCAGCGAGGCGACCCTGCTGTCGTCACCGCTCGACTCCTGCCGGGCTCCCGCCTTCTCCCCGACCGGCGACCGCCTGGTGTGGTCCTGCTACAGCCCGCGCTTCGGCAACCAGATCTGGTCGGCGAACCCCGACGGTAGCGAGCCCGAGAAGCTGATCCAGGACCGCGGCGCCTCGCGGATCAGCTTCCGCAGCGACGGCAAGGCCTTCGCCTACGCCGGCACCCACGTGGTCAACCGCTTCAACACCTGGTCGGACCTCTACCTGTACGACCTCGAGTCGGAGAAGGTCACCGCTCTGACCCGCGGCGCCCGCGCCCGCGACCCCGACTTCAGCGCCGACGGCCAGCGGCTGTTCATGGTCACGAACGCCGTGCAGAACAACCAGATCGAGGTGTCGACCGTCGATCGCAGCCGCCGCGCGCTCACCGACTTCACCGACCACACC
>CALATR010000756.1 GCA_937891875.1 uncultured Pseudomonadota bacterium
AAGGACCAGGACGATCCGCTTCGAGGTGCGGGAGAGCGCGCGGGTGGCGGATCGGCGGTAGGGCGCCCCGCGTTCCCGCGACCGCACGAGCCCTCGTTCCAGCGTGTCCTCGGCCACGCGACGGTCGATGAGGGGCGTTGGAGGGGGCACTCGCGGCGGGAGGCGTGGGTTGCAGATGTCACGGGGGAGAACGGGCTTCAACACGGAGTTTTCGGAGGTTGCACGGAGGCGGACGGAGAGGGGAGCGGCGGGGCGGCTGGGGTCGTGCTGGCGGCGGGGTCGAATGGACCCGATGAGCGGTCGTCCTCTCATCCGCGGCTTCGCAGCCGAGAGGACGGGCGCCCGGCCGGAACGAGCGATCGAGGCCTCGAATCCATGGCGAGAGAGAGGACCCTGCCCGCCCCTACACTCCCCGCTCCGCGAACCTCCGTGGACCTCCGAATCTCCGTGGTAAGTGTGCATCCTCCCCGTAAATCCCCAAGCCGGCACACCGTCGCGGCGGACCGGATCGTGACGTCGACCCGCCCGAGATCCACGCCCCGCGTGCCCCACGTTCATCGTTCACCAATCGGGTACTCAGGTGAACACCCGCCTTCGAACGGTGCACCTCCGAGGTGAGGCGTCTGCAGTGTGGTTGGACGCCGACTCACGAGAGGGGATCTCATGAAGACGCTCTTGCCAGCCGTGCTGGTACTGGCTTCGTGCGCCGAGCCGCTGGAGTGTGGCCCATACACCTACGAGGCCGCGGGCAACTGCTTCGGCGAGCCGGTCGTCGAGGTGACCCCGGACGATCCGACGTTCGAGGACACCCTGGCCGCGCTCCCGGAGTGCCGCCTCGCGGGCAGCAACGGTCGCCTGGACCTGGACGGCCGCTGCGTGGACGACATCTGCGTCGGCGGCTCCGTGGACGCGCTCGTCGAGACCTATGGCGCACAGACCTGCGCCCCCGGGGGAGGCCGGGCGCTGTGCCGCTGGGCCGGCGTGTCGGTCTACGTTCCCGATGCGGACCGCGACGGGCAGCCCGACCCCGGCTCGAGCGTCAGCTACCTCGACATCATGCGGGCGGACGTGAGCAACGACGACGGCCTGGGCATCGGCGCGTCCATGTCCTGCTTCGTCGACCGGCTCCCCGCGCCCGACGTGCTCACCCTCTCCCGGCGCGACGATGGCTCCTGGGCCATCCGCGAGCTCAACTGGGCTCGGGCCGGCGTCCGGGTCGGCAACTTCATGACCTACACCTTCGAGCGGGACATGGGCGCGTACGGCGACGCCGCAGACCAGATCCAGCTCGGCAGCCCGTGGTGAGGGGGACCCAGATGATCCGTTCCATCCTTCTTGTTCCGCTGATGGCCGCCTGCGGTCCGCCGAACTTCTGTGGCGCCTACACCACCGAGGTCGACGGGGTGTGCGTGGGGGAGGCCCCGGCCGAGGCGCCGGTGCTGCCCGCCGTCGAGGACTACCTGGCCGAGATGGGCGACTGCATCCTCCAGGAGCCCGGCGACGAGCTCGATCTGCAGGCCGGGTGCGCCCTCGGAGCGTGTGTCGGCGACACCCTGGCCGAGATCAGCGCCGCGCTCGCCGCCGAGCCGGTCTGCGACGTCTACGGCACGGGCGAGGCGTACTGCGGCTTTCGGGGCCTGGGCATCCGCACCCTGTCCGCTGCGTTTCCCGACGAGGCGGAGCCCGATCCCGACGCGGTCGTGATCAGCCTCTGGGTCAGCGGGGAGTTCGTCGGCGCCGACTCCGAGGGGCTCGGCCTGGGCACGGGCATGCGCTGCTTCGTCGACCAGCAGGGCATGCCGGACAAGGCGACCCTGGGACCGGGCGCCGACGGCTGGGGGATCGCCGAGGCGACCTGGTACGATCTCGGCATCGTGGTGCGAGACGGCGCGGCGCCTTGGATCCAGACCGACGTCGATGGCTCGGTGGATCAGATCACGTTCTTCATCGACGAATGAACGGTTGGCGCGCAGGAGGCGAGCGATGGGCACTCGGTGGTTGGCGACGATGCTGGTGATGTGTGCCTGCGGGCCCCAGCTGATCTGCGGCGAGGGCGCCAGCGAGCGCGACGGCCAGTGCGTCTCCGAGCAGATCACGCCGGCGGACCCGGACTTCACCGCGATCCTCGCCTCCATGCAGCCCTGTGAGGCCACCGAGCCGGGGACGGAGCTGGACCTCGAGGCCCTGTGTGTCGGCGACGTGTGCGTCGGAGACTCGATCGAGGACGTGCGCTCCGAGCTGCTCGATGCGTGCCGCCGGGAGTTCGGCCTGGCCGAGTGTCCCGCCAACGCGGGCTCGCTCTTCTTTGCGGACGCAGACGAAGACGGACAGCCGGACGAGGACGCCACCGTGCTCCTGATCGACGTCACGGACGGCACCGTCCGCGGTCCTTCCGGGGTCGGGCTGGGCGCGCTGCTGTCCTGCTTCGTCGACCAGCTGTCCACGCCCGACCTGATCACCGCGTCGAGGCTCCAGGACGGGACGTGGGTGCTGCGCGAGGTCACGTGGGCCGACCGCGTCCGCGTGGCCGACGACATGGCCTTCGGGTTCTCCATCGAGGATCGCTTCGAGCCCGAGGGTCGCAGCGACGTCCTCGAGCTCGGCTCACGGTTTGGAGGCTGACATGCGCGACCCGCTGCTCCTGCTGTGCGGACTCGGACCCTTGGCGGCCCTGCTGGCGACCGGCTGCGCATCCCTGGAATGCGGGGAGGGAACGTTCGAATCCGAGGGTGTGTGCGTCGTGGACTCAGTGGAGATCACCGACCCCGAGACGATGGAGGAGGTGCTCGACGAGGTCCTGACCTGCGAGCCCCAGGCTGCCGGGGCCCCGGGCGAGCTGGACCTGGAGGCGGGCTGCATCGGTGCTGCGTGTGCGACCGACTCGTTCGCGGAGTTCGTCGAGCGCATGCAGACCGAGCCCTCGTGCGCCGAGTACAGCACCCAGCTGATCCGCTGCGACTTCCCCGCCGGGGTGCAGGTCCAGGTGCGCCGCTCCACGGACGACCCGTCGGCACCGGATCCGTCCGCGCGCCTGAACGAGCTGCGGCTCGTCGAGGGCTCGCCCTACCGCAGCCCCGAGGGCCTGGGTGTCGGCACCGACATGGGCTGCTTCGTCGAGGAGCTCGGCTACCCGGAGATCGCCACCCTGGGGCCGTCCGAGGACGGCTTTGGCCTGGCCGCCGGCAGCTGGTTCGGCCAGCGTCTGCAGGTGATCGACGGGACCTACCCGGTGAGTCGCGGCGGGGCGGACGGCACCGTGGATGCGATCAGGCTGCGGTGAGCGCCCCTACCGCAGCGTGAACGGACCCAGCACCTCGTGCATGGTCACCGCCTGCTGGCGCAGGTCGCCCTCGAAGATGACGGCGGCGTAGCCCATCGATCGGGAGGTCATGGGCGGCGGGAGGGTGGCGGCGGCGATCCACGCCTGCTGCTCCTTGTAGCTGGCGGCGATCCAGCGCTCCTCCACGTCGTGCCAGTAGCCGCCGAGGCCGACCAGCCCGATCTGGCCGGTTCGAGGCTCCATCTCGAAGCGCACCCGCATGTCGCGGTAGAGCGCCTCGCGGTTGGCGATCGACAGCTTGAGCGGCTCGCCGGACTGCACCTCGCGGCACAGGGAGGCGAAGCTGATCCAGGCCTCGATGTCGGCCTCGGTGAGCACGAGCTTCTCTTCGTCGTCCTGGGCCCAGACGGCGACGCGGCGGCGGATCGAGCGGTCGGCCTCGGGGTAGTGCTCCGGGTCGAGGGGGCCGTTCGCGGTGACCGCTTCCCAGGCCCGGGTCGAGCGGGTCTCGGCGCCGGTCATGCCGCTGGCGCGCTCCAGCTCGGTGTTGATGGCGGCGAGCTGCTCGAGGTCCGTGCGCACCTCGGCGGGGTCGACCTTGTAGCGGGCGCCGAGATCGAGGAGCACCAGGTTGCGATCGGCCTGGCCGACCGGCCGACCGCTGACGTGGCGCAGCCAGGTGATGGCGACCTCGGCCTCGGCGCAGGTGAGGGGCGGGGAGCCGGCGGCGAGCTCGGCCTCGTCGGTCGCGCAGACGGTGGTCGGGGTGAGCGACCAGCCGGAGCAGGCGGTGGTCAGGGCGGCGGCGATCAGCAGGACGGTTCGGGTCATGAGGCACGCTAACCGGTGAATGCAGGTTGTCCTTGGGGCGGCCGGGTCAGGCGCGCTACGCTCGGGTGGGGCTCGACGGAGGTCTGATGCGGACAACTCACCCACTCCTCTCGGCGATCCTGGTCGCGCTGGCGGGGTGCAGCGGCGCGAACCCGGGCGACACGTCGGACACGTCGGACACCGGCACCGACCCGGGCGACTGGGTGTCCATCGAGCTGTGCATTCCCGTCGCAGAGGACGAGGAGTGCCCCGCCGCCGCGGATGTCGACACAGACCTCATGGACCATGGCTACTGGTGTGACACCGAGGTTCGTGAGGTCGAGGGCGAAGGCACGAAGAAGCACGTCAACCACCCCTTCGACGACACGGACCCCGGCTACCTCGGCTGCTGCTACCCGACCATCGCCCGCAACGCCGAGCCTGACTGCGAAATTGGCCGGCCCTTCGTGGAGGACGGCGAGGTGGTCACCGCACCCGTCGTGGACGGGGACGCCTGGTCCTGCGCAGCGGGGGCCCCGGACCCCGCCCGGGCCGAGATGTGGCGGCGCATGGCCATCGGAGAGCACGCTTCCATCGCTAGCTTTGCGCGCCTGACCCTGCAGCTCATGGCGCTGGGCGCGCCGGCAGATCTGATCGAGGGCGTGCAGCAGGCGGGCCTGGACGAGGTCGTGCACGCGCGCCTCGCCTTCGGTCTGGCCTCCCGGTACGCCGGCCGCCCCCTGCAGCCCGGCGCCTTCCCCCTGGACGCGAACACCTCGCTGCGGGCGGATCCGTCGGATCTGGCCGAGGCTGCCGTCCGCGAGGGCTGTCTCGGTGAGACCGTCGGGGCCTGGCTCGCGGCGGAGGCGGCCGCGACGGCGGACGACCCTGCAGAGCGGGCGGCGCTGGAGCAGATCACCCGCGATGAGACCCGCCACGCGGCCCTGTCGTGGCGCCTGGTGGCCTGGCTGATGGAGATCGGCGGCGAGCCGGTGCGTGAGCGGGTGAAGCGGGCGTTTGCCGGGCCGTTTGGCGTGAGCGATCCCCTCGGTGTGGTCGACGCGGCCCGCTGCGAGCGCGTGCACGCCCAGGTGCTCACGCCTGCGTACCGGGCGCTCCTGGCTGCCTGAGGTTCTGCACCGCCTCGCGTTCCCACCGTGTAGGCTACCGGTGGGGCCGAGGAGGAGACATGCGCGTGACGCACCCGCTGCTGGCAGCCATCCTGTTGGGGCTCGCCGGCTGTGAAGACAAGGGCGACTGGGAGTCCACCGAGGCCTGCGTGTGGGTGCCCGACGACGGGGTCTGCCCGAGCGCTGCGGAGGTCGATCAGGACGCGATGTTCCACTCGGCGTGGTGCGACATGGAGGTGAAGTCGGTCGATGGCGCTGGGACGGTGAAGGTCGTCGCCGACGTGGACACGGACGCGGATCCGGAGGGCTGCTGCTACCCGGTGACCGCGAGGAACACCGAGCCCGACTGCATCATCGGCCGTCCCTTCTTCGACGACTGCGATGCTGTCGCGGCCCCGGTGGTCGACGGGCATGGCTGGTCCGGCCCGCTGGACGGTGCGCCCGACGCCGAGCGCGCCCGGATCTGGCTGGACATGGCCCGCGGAGAGCACGCCTCCATCGCCGCGTTTGCGCGCCTGACCCTGCAGATCATGGCCTTGGGTGCGCCGGCGGACCTGCTCGCAGACGTGCAGCAGGCCGCCCTGGACGAGGTCGCGCACGCCGAGCTCGCGTTCAGCCTCGCCTCGCGCTTTGCCGGGCGCCCGCTGCGTCCGGGCGCCTTCCCCCTGGGTGACACCCTGCACCTGCAGGCGGATCCGGCGGATCTGGCCGAGGCGGCGGTGCGGGAGGGGTGCCTTGCGGAGACGGTCGGCGCGTTCCTGGCGCGCGAGGCCGCCCCGCAGGCGAGCCTGGACGTCGAGCGGGCCGCGCTGGTGCGGATCACGGACGACGAGACCCGGCACGCCGCCCTGTCCTGGCGCCTCGTCGCCTGGCTGCTGGAGATCGGCGGCGAGGCCGTGCGTGACCGGGTCGAAGCCGCGTTCGCCGAGCCCTTCGGGGTGAGCGATCCCTTTGGCACTGCGGACGAGCTGCTCTGCCGGCGGGTCCATCAGGAAGTGATCCAGCCGGCGTACCGGGCTCTCATGGCTCGTTCGGTGGCTGCATAGGGTCGGTCGTACGCTGGTCCCGGATCCACCGAGCGGGGTCTGGACCAGCCCCTATACTGCGATCATGGCCGGACCATCCGACAAGGAGAAGCCCACGCTTCTCCCGCCGGTGACGTTGGACCACGCCAGGTGGTCGCCGTCCGACGGAGTGTTTCTCCCCCGCACCGAGGGTGTGGAGGCTCCGGAGAAGACGGACCCGGCGGTCTCCGTGCCGCGCATGCCGCGAAACGTGACGTTAGATGCGCCCAATTCGGAGTCAGCCACCCCGCCGCCCCTGCCGCTCCCGGCGGATCTGGACCACGACCTCCCGCTGCCCCAGGTGCCACGCCGCTACGCCGTGCAGGCGCTCCTGGGTCGCGGCGGCATGGGAGCGATCTGGCGGGTGCACGACGCCCGCCTGCGCCGGGACCTGGCCATGAAGGTGATCCTGAACCAGGTGATCTCCGGCGACGCGTTGACCCGGTTCGCCCAGGAGGCCCAGGTCACGGGCCAGCTGGAGCACCCCAACATCGTGCCGGTGCACGACATGGGACGGACAGCGGACGGGGCGGTCTACTTCACCATGAAGCTGGTGCGTGGCCGGGCGCTGTCCGCGGTGCTCGCCGAGCGGTGGGCGGGGGTCCGCGGGGGGCAGCTCTCCTACGAGCGCGTCGTGGTCGAGCTGGTCTCGGTGATGATCCGCGTCTGCGAGGCCATGGCCTTCGCCCACACCCGCGGGGTGGTGCACCGCGACCTCAAGCCGGACAACGTCATGGTCGGCGAGTTCGGCGAGGTGCAGGTCATGGACTGGGGGCTCGCCCGCCTGCTCGCCAGCGCCGAGGCCGAGGCCGAGCCGGTGATCTCGGACCGTCAGCTCAACAACCCGACCCGGACCCACTTCGGCCGGGTGGCGGGCACGCCGTCCTACATGGCGCCGGAGCAGGCCCGGGGAGAGGACGGCATCGGGCCGGCGGCCGACGTGTGGGCGCTCGGCGCGCTGCTCTACGAGGTCCTGTGCGGGCACCGCGCCTTCGATGGCTCGGTCGAGGAGGTGCTGGTCCAGGTCGCTGACGCCCAGGTGCGCCCGCCGAGCAGCCGGACCGATCAGGCGGTCTCCCGCGAGCTGGAGCAGGTGGTGCTGCGGGCCATGGCGGCGGATCCGGCGGACCGCTACGCCTCGGCCCAGGCGATGGCGGCGGACCTGACGGCGTGGTCGCAGGGCGATCTGCTCGACTCGGTCCGCTACTCCCAGATCCAGCGGCTGGGACACGCGGTGCGGCGCCACCGGGCGGTGATCACGGCGGTGTCGCTCACGTCGGTGGTGGCGGTGGTGCTGCTGGGCTGGCTCGCCGTGCGCTACGTGCAGGACCTCAACGCGGCCCTGGACGTGGCCCAGGACGAGTCGAGCAAGGCGCGGGCGGCAGAGCAGGAAGCTCGGGTGAACCTGGCCGAGTCGCAGGCGGCCACCGCGGATGCGCTCGTCGGCGCAGAGCGCTTCATGGACGCGCGCCGGCTCTACGAAGAGGCGATGGACGGGCTCGACGCCTTCGGCCAGCGCACGACGGGGGCGCGGCTCGGGCTGTGGTCGACGGTGCACCTGTCCCGCGGCGCGCTCGGGCACCTGGACGGCGATCTGCTGCTCCACGACGGGCGGCGGGCGCTGCTGCGGCGCGGGGACATGCTGGAGGAAATCGCACTTCCGACCGGGCAGGTGGTCGGGAACTGGCCGGCGCCGGCGGGGGAGATCCTGCTGGCGGCGCGGGGGCCCGGAGGCCTGCGGGTGTGGGTCCGCAGCCAGGGCGAGCTGGCGCTGGTGAACGTCGAAGAGGGGCGTTCGCGGCCGCTCTTCCCGGTGGGCGACGGCATGGAGATCGCCGCCTGGCCCGATCGGGATCTGGTGCTGACCTGGGCGCCGGACCTGAGCGATGCGGGACGGACCATGGCGTGGACCCGGGGGCCGGACGGTGGCTGGGACTCGCGGCTGTTGTCCGAGGAGCTCATCGTCGGCGCGTGGAACGACGAGCACGCGGTGCTGACCCGGTACGGCCGGCACAGCGAGCTGTGGGACCTGCGGCGCCTGGAGCCGGTGCGCCGCCTGTCCGACGAGTATGCGCAGGCGGCGTTCAGCCCGGACGGGCGCGCGATCGTCATGCACCTGCAGCCCAGCGAGACCCTGCGGGCGGAGGACGTGCTCACGGGCGAGGCGCGCTGGACGGTGCCGTCGGAGGTGCGCACGCCGCGGACGTGGTCCGAGGACGGCCGCCTGGTGTTCGTGTCCGGGCTCGACCCGGGGGTGGTCGCGCTGGACGCGCAGACGGGGGCGCGGCGCTATCGCCTGGACGGCGACGCGGGCGCCATCCGCGGGTTCACCGTGCACGACGGCATCGCCCTGGGGTCGAGTGCGGTGACGGGCACGGACGCGTGGGTGCTCCCGGGGCCGGACGACCTGCCGCTGGGTCAGGTCGACGCGGACGTGGCCGACCTCATCGAGGTGGACCTCCGCGGCGACCTGCTGGCCTGGGTGGACCCGACGCAGCTCCACCTCCACGACCTGGTCGCCAACGTCGAGCTGCCGGGGATCCCGCTGCACACCGAGCCGCGCGGGGTCCGGCTGGACGCGGGCGGTGGGCGGGCGTTGGTGGTCGGCTTCGACGGCAGCGAGATCATCGACCTGCGGACCGGGGCCCGCACCCCGCTGCCGGTGCAGGACGCGACCGCGGGCGCGTGGCTGGGCGACGACGTGGTCGCGGTGGGCCGACAGGACGGGAGCATCGTCGCGGTGGGCCTCGACGGGGTGGTCCGCTGGGAGTCGCCGCGGGAGGAGGGCGCGCTGCGCTGGGATCTGGTCGTCGACCGCGCCCGGGGGCGGCTCCTGGCGACGGCGTTCCACACCGGGCGGATCGACGTGCTCGATCCCGACAGCGGGGCGGTCGGCGGGCGCATGGATGCGGGGGCCGGCGCCTACACCCTGACGGTGGATCCCCAGACCGGGCGGGTGGTGGCTGGCACCTCGGACCGGCTGGCGCTGGTGTTCGGGGCGGACGGCGGGGAGGAGCTGCGGCTCGACGCCCACGACGGGCCGGTGCTGGGACAGGCGCTCTCGCCGGACGGCACGCTGCTCGCCACCGCGGATTTTGCCGGTCTGGTGCGGATCTTCGACCTGTCGGACGGCGGGCGGCTGCTGCGCGCGGACGGGGGGCAGGCCGGCCCTGCGTTCCGGATCTGGTGGCCGGAGCCGGACCGGCTGATCACGGTGTCCGGGGAGTCGGTGCTGGTGCGCGATCTGACCGTCGCCGACACCCTCGCCGAGGCTCGGACCTGGATGGGTCGCATCGACGTGGCCCCGCTCGAGCGGGCGCGGGGGCTCGCCCTGCACGGCCTCGACGAGGAGGCGGCCCGGGCGCTGCAGGATGCCCGGGCGCCGGCGCTCGATCGCATGCGGGCCTGGTATCGGGCGGGGGACGCGACCCGGGCGCGCGAGGCGCTGGGCGAGGTCGACTTCGGGGACGGTCCGGGGGCGGCCGCCCTGTCGGCGGGGTGGCAGACGCTGCTCCAGCCCCGGGACTGACTCGCTCGATGGGGGCTCAGGACTTCGAGAGCCGCTCGTCCACCTTCTCCAGCATGTCCGCGACCATGGCGGGCAGGTCGTAGTCGGGGGACCAGTCCCACTCCTCGCGGGCCGCGCTGTCGTCCATGCAGTCGGGCCAGCTGTCGGCGATCTTCTGCCGGGTGGGCTCGGGCTCGTAGATGATCTCGAAGCTGGGGAGGTGCTGCTTGATCTCCGCGGCCAGCTCCGCCGGGGTGAAGCTCATGGCGGTGATGTTGAAGGCATTGCGATGCACGAGGCGGGTCGGATCGGCGGCCAGGAGCATGCGGACCGCCTTGAGGGCGTCGGGCATGTACATCATGTCGAGCCGCGTGTCTTCTTGGAGGAAGCAGGAGAATCGGCCGTGCTTCAGCGCGTGGAAGAAGATGTCGACCGCGTAGTCGGTGGTGCCGCCGCCGGGAGGGGCCGCGTACGAGATGAGGCCCGGAAAGCGGACGCCGCGGGTGTCGACGTCGTAGCGCTTGTAGTAGTAGTCGCAGAGCAGCTCGCCGGTGACCTTGCTGATCCCGTAGATGGTCGACGGTCGCTGCACGGTGTCCTGGGGCGTGTCGACGTGCGGCGTGCCCGGGCCGAAGGCGGCGATGCTGCTGGGGGTGAAGACGCCGCAGCCGTTCTCGCGGGCGACCTCGAGCACGGCGAACAGGCCGCCGACGTTGACGTGCCAGGCCAGCTGCGGGCGGGCCTCGCCGGTGGCCGACAGCAGCGCTGCGAGGTGCACGATGCCGTCGAGCTGGTGCTCCTGCACCACGCGGGACAGCGCGTCCTTGTCGGTCACGGCCTGCTGAGCACGCTTCTCCGCGTCCTCAACCTTTTTGGCCGCAGATTTGACGTCGACCTCCATCTGCTC
>CALATR010000757.1 GCA_937891875.1 uncultured Pseudomonadota bacterium
CGCCTCGGTGAACAGGCCGTAGTCGGCGGCCAGCTCCCGGGCGATGGGCTTCGCGTCGTCTGGATGGATGTCGCCCAGCAGGTCGGCGAGTCCCTGCAGGTCCAGGCCGGCCGCCAGGTGCACCTCCGCGACCACCTGCACGTGCTCGATCCGCTCGCTCGCGTCCCCCGAGGTCCGGTCCACCAGGTCCAGGCCCAGCCGCGCGTCCACGTCGGCCACCATCTCGGTGTCGACGTCCTTCAGACCCGACTGCAGGCCCGAGAGCCCCTCGCGCGCGTCCTGGATGTCCTGGCTCCAGCCCAGGTTCTCCTGGTCCAGCAGCTCCTCCGCGGTGGAGAGCGCCCCTTCGGCCTCCTCCACCGCCGCGAGGGTGCGGGCCCCAGCACCACTGAAGTCACCGAGCGAGTCGCGGTCGAACCCATCGGCCATCGCAGACGCCTCGTCCACCGCGTCCTTGAGGTGGGCATTGCCGCGCACGGTCTCCGCCGAGGCCGCGCTGGCCACCTGCAGGAGGTAGGCGCCGTAGTCCTCGTTCAACGTGCTCGACCCGCTCGAGAGCAGGCGATCGAGAACCTCGTCGTTGCGCTCGATGCACGCCTCGTCCGGCGCGAGGACGAGGGGCTCGGGGACGAGAGGAGACTTCCCGCAGAGCTGCTGACCCATGATGACTCCAGGTTCCCCTCCTGGCTATCCGCCGCCTTTGCCCTCCCACGTCGGCTGACACGACCTGACACGAACTGGGACCCCGCTGCGACGGGGGGCGGACGAGGTTCGGGTCATGCGCTGCCCCCGAACCGCCGTCGCCGTCCCGATCGTGCTGATGAGCCTCGCCTGCCGAGGCGAGACCGAGCCGACCGACCTGCCACACAGCGAGACCTGGACCTGCACCGAGCTCGACGTGCTCCCGGAGTGTCCGGAGGACGCGATCGTGCTGACCGGCGAGCCGATCGCGGTCGACGTGGACCTCGACTGGACCCTCCAGTGCGGGGCCGCCGTCGGACCGGTGCTCTACGTCGCCCTCCCCGACGAGCTCACCGCGGTGCACCTCACGGTCGACGCCGGCCTGACCGAGACCGGCATGGAGCTCGGGCTGGATGGCGCGCCGCTCGTCACCCGCGATGCGTGGGGGACCCTGCCCCAGCGCCTGTACCGCGCACGAGCCTCCTCCGCCTTGCTCCCCAACGGCGATGGTCCGCCTCCGACCGGCTGTCTGGCCGTGCTGCCCCTGGTCTTCGATCTGGACGCCGACGGCGGGAGTGCGCGGGTCTGGATCCACTCCCGCCTGGGTGCGGTGCCCGACCGCGGGGTGCTGCCCATCCACCTCGTCCGGACCGACACCGACGACGTCGACGCTCGCGCAGCCATCGGCGTGGCCTCCCGGATCCTCTTGGAACAAGCTGGCATCCAGCTCGAGATAGCCAGCGTGGAGGCCGGCCCCGACGAGCCCCTGCTGGAGGGCCCGCACGACCTGTTGATGACGCTCGATGGGCCCGCCGACGCCGCCCCGGTGGTGTTCGTCGAGCTCCTGGCTGGCGGTGCCCTCGGCGAAGCAGGCGGTGTGCCGGCCAGCCTGGCACCGGGCACGCCGAGCCACGGGGTGGTGCTCGCCCTCGAGCGCTACCGCGACCACGAGGGCTTTGACGCCCAGTCCGCCGGTGAGGCCGTCGCCCACGAGCTGGGCCACTACCTGGGCCTGTTCCACACATCCGAGATGGGCGGCGGCCCCCACGACCCGCTCGCCGACACCCCCGAGTGCCGGCGCGAGCACGACGCCAACGGCGATGGCGCGCTCCAGGACGACGAATGCCCCGGTGATGTCGCCGGCAACCTGATGTTCCACACCCACCTGAAGGACCGGCGCCCGCTGGTCCTCACCCCCAGCCAGGCCGCCGTGCTGCGGCGTTCCCCCGCCATTCTGCCCAACCCCGAGGAGACCCGATGAACCCGAAGACCCTGCTGCGTCCGCTCGCCCTCACGCTCCTGGTCGGAGCCGTCGGCTGCGACAACGGCGAGGAGACGCCAGCGGACGGCGAGCGTCCGGTCGAGCGCCTCGCGGCGGCCCCCGAGATCCCCTGGTTGGACGGTGGACTGCCGATCGACGCGCCGGTGTGGACCTGTCCGGAAGGCTGGACCGCGGCCAGCTCCGCGCATGGTCACGACGTGTGCGAGCCGTGGGCGGGAGGCGTCCGCCCCACCTGCGGGGATCACCAGATCGCCGTCCCCGGTGAGTCCGCCTGCGTCGACCTCGGTTCCGCCTGTCCCAGCGGCACCTGGCCCACGGATCTGCCGTCGACCGGGGTGATCCGGGTCGACACCGAGGCATCCGAAGGGGGCGATGGCAGCCTGGAAGCACCGTTTCGGACCCTTGGCGCCGCGATGTCCGCAGCAGGCGCCGGAGACACCATCGTCGTGGCGCGAGGCAGGTACGACGAGGGCGTCGAGGTCAGAGCCGGCGTGCACCTGCGCGGCGTCTGCGTCGCCGAGACCGTGCTCACGCGCTCGGTCTGCGAGGACGACCGCGAGGACGCGGTCTTGATCCTCGGTGGCGACTCCATCGTGCGCGACCTCACCATCGCCGAGGCGGAGTGCGCGTCCATCGACGTGCAGGGGGGAACCCCGACGGTCCATGATGTCGCGATCCTCGGCGGACGAAGGGCTGGAGTCCGGGTCCGTGCGGGTACCGCCACCCTGCACGACGTGCGCGTCGACGGGACCCGCCCCAGGGTCTCGGACGGCTACGCAGGCCAGGGCGTCTACGTGCACGACAGCGGCGGTATGGTGCTGTCGCGGGCCCAGGTGAGCGGCAACTCCGCGCGCGGGCTGCTCCTCGATGGCCCCGGCACCACCACCCTCGAGGACGTCACCGTGAGCGGGACCCTCCTGGACCAGGACGGTGCTCTGGGCATCGGCGTCGTCGCGCAAGGCGGGCACGTGCTGTCGGGATCGAGACTGGCCGTGGAGGACGGCCACGGCGGGTTGTCTGCCTTCGAGGGCGCAGAGGCCTCGCTCGAAGACGTCGTCGTCCGGGGTCATGAACCGGACACGAAGCGGGGGATCTTCGGGCGCTGCCTGGAGCTGGCGGAGGCGGCCGACGGTACGTTCTCCCGGATCTGGGGCGTCGGGTGTTCCAACGTCAGCGTGGTGTCCATCGGCGCCTCCGTCTCGATCACCGACGGGGTGTTCGAGGACCTCACCCTGGGTGCCCCGGACCTGGGGAGCGGCCACTTCGTCTCGGTCACCCCTGGGGCGTCCATCCGCCTCGAGCGGGTGATCGCCGAGGAGAGTGGCGGGCAGAGCGCCATTGTCTGGGAGCAGGGCGAGCTGGAGCTGCACCACACCCGGCTCATCGGCAGCACCCGGGTCGGCAACGGATGCGGCGTCCAGGTCGAGGAGCGCAGCAAGGCGCTGCTCGACCACGTCGCGATCAGCGGCATGGCGGCCTGCGGCGTGCTCGGCCTGCCCGGCTCCACCGTGAACGCGACGGACGTCTCCATCGAGGGAGGCTCCACCTACAACGCCCCAGGCGTCGACCTCATGGGTCAGGGAAGCCTGAGGCGGGTGCTCGTCAGCCAGCACCACGGCTCGGGCGCCTGGATCCACCGGGGCGGGACCATCTCGGTCGAAGACAGCGTGTTCCGCGACATCATGCCCGACGGCGTCGGAGACTTCGGCGAGGGCCTGTGGGTCGGCGAGGGGGCGGACGCCGTGCTCGACCGAGTCGCCTTCGAGAACACCGGTCTGCTGGGCATCCTGGTGGACGGCTCGACCCTCGCCCTGACCGACGTGCGCATCGACACCACCCGTGGAGACGGGGACGGGCTCGGCGGCGACGGACTGTACGTCCGAGGCGATGGAGAGGTCAGCGGCTCCGGACTGGAGATCCGCGGAACCCGCCAGGCCGGACTCAGGCTCGGTCCCGATGCCTCCGCCACCCTCTCCGGCGTCTGGATTGCCAACACCGACACCATGGTCTGTGCCAACGGAGGCTGTGCAGAGTCCGACGCGGCAGTCGGCGTCTACGTCGACGGCGGCACCCTGGAGCTGTCCGACTTCGGGGTCGTCGACAACGGGAGCGCGGGCGTCGTGAACGACGGCGGAACCGTCAGCCTCACCGACGGCGGCATCGCCGGCAGCCCGATCGGTCTGCTGGGCGGGGCCACGCTGCAGGACGTGGAGTTCGCCGAGAACGACGAGAACGAGTCCACCACGGAGCCGCCGACCCTCGTGGACTACTGAGCGGCCGGGCTCGACGACCGTCGACTTCGGTGGATATGCCGCCTTCAACCGAAGGGGGAAGTATGTCCATCGTGGCGGTCGCCATGCACCACGAACGCGCGATCAAGGAGTTCGAAGCCGACTTCGAGCGCGCGGGCGAGTCTCGCATCCCGGCCTGGTTCGCCGATCCGTCCTGGTCGCAGGAGGACCGGGTCGCGCGGGTGAACGGCTGGTCCGAGGGCCGCTTCCTGCCCGCCGGCTGGAAGCCCTGCACCACCCGCTTCTATGAGCGAGCCGGCGAGCTGCTCGGCGTCGTGAACGTCCGCCACGTGCTCGACGAGCGCATGCGCCGCCTCGGCGGCCACGTCGGCTACTCCGTCCGCCCATCCGCCCGACGCCAGGGGATCGGCACCGCCCTGCTCGCCGCGGGTCTGGAGGTCCTCGGCGATCTCGGCGTCGATCAGGCGCTCCTGACCTGCGATCAGGACAACACCGGCTCCATCCGGATCATCGAGGGCCACGGCGGCGTCCCCACCGCGCCCGTCGTGCGCGAGGACGGCATCACCTTGCGCTTCTGGGTGCCGGTGCCGTGACGCACGACGGCGACATGTACCGGCTGGTCCGGGTCTGAAAGCACACGCAGCCCTCGCGGCGGCCGGCGTCCGCGGGGCAGGGTGGCGGGGGCTCCCCATAGCCGTGGACCATGATCGGCACGTCATCGCCCGGATCCCGATCGACCTCGAGGGTGGGGAGCACGACCTGGACGACGTTGCGACGCCGGCGCACCCGATGGGCCACCAGGACGGGCGCCTTGCCAGGTGCGGTGACCAGGAGGTTCAGCTCGTCTCCGATCGCGTGTGCGCCGAGCTCGCGACAGCCGGTCTCGGGGGGCCCGGGCTCGTCTTCGCCGCCCAGCAGCACCCGCGCCGCCACGGCGGGCTCCTCGGCCGAGGTCACCGGACAGACCTCCACCGTCCGCACGTCGGCGGCCCAAGCGGACAGAGCGAGCACGAGGATCAGCATCTCCCCTACCTTCGCACGTCTCGGCCAGCGGCGGGCCACGCCCGAGTCCCGCGCCCCTCACCGCCGCGCTAGAAGCCCTCCCCTTCCCGAGGTCTCCATGCTCGACGCCGGTCGCACCTACACCCTCGAAGTCCTCCGCGACGTGCGGATCGGCCTGCACCTCGGGCTCGACGGCGAGGAGCTCGTGCTCCTGCCCCGCCGCCTCGCACCCGACGACGTGTCCGTCGGCGACACCGTCAGCGTCTTCGTCTACACCGACTCCGAGGACCGGCTGACCGCCACCACCGAGGTGCCGCTCGCCCAGCTCGGCGA
>CALATR010000758.1 GCA_937891875.1 uncultured Pseudomonadota bacterium
GACGGCGCGCCACGCCTCGTCGCTCGCTTTGTTTTGCGACCGGTGCGTGGCGAGCGCGTCGCGGACTCCGCGCTGGCGGGCCTCGAGCTCGGCCGCGACCGTGACGAGGTCGTCGCGGATGCCCACCATTTCCGACGAGAGCGTGCCTTCGAGGCCTTGTCTGGCCAGTCGGGCGCCCGCCGCGGTCGGGGCATGGATCACCTGGGAGACGGCCTCGGCCTGGAGCAGGTCGAGCTTGCCGTGCAGCACCGCTCGGCGGGTGAACTCACCGGGTCGGGCCAGGCGCGCGCCGGCGTCCCGGGCGGCGTCCAGCACCGCCTCCAGCAGCGCCGGGTTGCCGTGCACGGTCAGCTCGGCGGTCGGCTCCCCAGTGGCCGTACGCTCGTGATCGAGCCAGACCAGCACGCCGTCATCAACGACGTGTCCCCGCCCGTCGACCACGTCGACCCGGCGGGGACGTCCCGGGGAGAGTGCGGTGCCTCCCCGGGGGCGCAGCCACCGACCCAGCACGGGGGCCAGATCGGCGCCGCTCATGCGCACGATCGCCAGCGCCGACCGCCCCCACGGGGTGGCCACGGCGACGATGGCGTCGCGCCCGGACATCAGTCCGGAATGACCTGCACGACCTTCTTGTCGCCCTTCTCGACGGAGCGGGTGCCCACGCCGTCGATCTCGGAGACCTCCATGTGCACGATCCGCCGGTCGTAGCTGTTCAGCTCGAGGTTGATCGTGATGGTCTTGCCGGTGTCCCGGGCCTTCTCGGCCGCACGACGGGCGAGCGCCTTCAGCTTGTCCTCGGGGAAGCTGCCGCCACCCCCGTCGCGGTCGCCACGGTCGCGATCGCGGCCACGGCCCTTGCCACCACGGCGCTTGTCGCGGCCACCCTTGCGGTCGTCGCGGTCGCCACGGTCTCCGCGGTCACGGCCGCGAGACTTGCGGTCGTCGCGGTCACGGCCACGGCCACCACGGTCGTCGCGGGAGTCGTCGACGTCGACGTCGACGGTGAACTCGCCGTACTTCTCGAGGGCCAGGCCCAGGAGGTGACGCACGGCGGCGAGGGTCGAGCCGCGGCGGCCGATGAGCCGACCGGCCTTGGCCTCGGGCTGGATGCGGACGTGCACGCGATCGTCGGTGCCGGAGCCGCTGACCTTGCCGTCGACGCCGAGCGCCTCGAGCACACCCTCGAACCAGGTGACGGCGAACTTGGACGCGTCGGTCTCCTCGCCGGCGGGGGCCTCCTCGCGGGACCTGCGGTCGCCGCGGTCGCCGCGGTCGCCGCGGTCGCTGCGCTCACGCCGGGGGGCAGCCTCGGCCTCGGGGGGCGCCTCTTCGGGGGCGTCCGGGTTCACCCAGGCGATGATCTTCACGGTGTCGCGCGGCACGGAGGTGCCCGACGCGCTCCGGAAGTGGGACATGTCGATCGTGTGCTTGATCTGGTGGCGCTTCACGCCCAGTTCTTCCGCCGCGCCCTGGATGGCGGACGTCAGGTCGCGACCCTCGATGGTCGCGGTCTTCACACCCTCAGGTACCTTTCCCATTCTTGCTCCCTTGATGTGGCCGCGCGTCCTGCCTTGCTGACGCCCCGGCCGTGATGCAGGTCAGGCCGCGACGGCGCCTTCCGGGGGCTTCGGACCGTTGTTGCCGAACCTGCGCTTGATCACCCACTGCTGAACGATGGTCAGCGAGGTGTTGACGAAGATGTAGAGGACGAGGCCGCTGGGGAAGCTGAAGAACAGCAGTCCGATGAACAGCGGCATGAACTTCATGATGCGGGCCTGGTTGGGATCCATGTTGGGCGACATGGGCATCAGCTGCTGCTGGCCCCACATCAGTCCCATCACGATGAGGGGCAGGACCGCGTACGGATCCGCCACCGACAGGTCCCGCAGGTACAGGAAGTCGGTGTGGTAGAGGTCGACCGAGGTCAGCAGGACCCGGTACAGCGAGATCCAGATCGGGGCCTGCAGCAGCATGGGCAGGCAGCCACCGAGGGGGTTGACCTTGTTCTCGCGGAACAGCGCCATGGTGCGCTTGTTCAGTTCTTCCTGGTTGTCCGCGAACTTCTCGCGGATCTCCTTCAGCTGCGGCTGGAGCGCGCTCATGCGCTGGCTGGAGACGTACGCCATCTGCGTGAGCGGGAAGAACAGCAGCTTGATGGTGAACGTCAGCGCGATGATCGACAGGCCCCAGTTGCCGATGAAGCCGTAGTAGAAGCCGAGCAACCACAGCAACGGCCGACCGAAGAACGCGAACCAGCCGAGGTCGACCAGGTAGTAGAGCGTGTCGTCGATCTTGTTGAGGGTGTCGGTGTCGTTGGGGCCCATGTAGACCGTGAACGACTCGGTCACCGTGGCCCCAGCGGCAAGGCCGTCCACGACGTAGTGATGGCCGTAGAGCACCAGCTCCTTGGACTCCCCGCCCTCCTCCTCCGCGGGGATCAGCTCGCCCGTCTTGATGGGGGAGAGCACGAGGCGGCCGGCGGCGTCACCGCGAGGCACGGCCACCACGGAGAAGTAGCCGTCCGACAGGCCGAACCAGTCCACCTCGCCGTCGTAGCGGGTCGGGGCTTCGAGGGCCTTGTACA
>CALATR010000759.1 GCA_937891875.1 uncultured Pseudomonadota bacterium
GACGCCGGGGCGGCGCCTACGGGCGGAGACTGCGGATCGACGGGGGCTCCACCGAAGCAGCCGGCCGCCAGTGCCATGACCCACAGCGCACGTCGCACGAACACCTCCTGAAGCTGCGGCCGCCAGGCCGCTCCGGTCCTGATACAGTCCCAGCCGCCAACCTGCGAGGACCTCATGCATGTGGCCCTGCGGGGCAGCAGCCCCGCCACCACGACGGCTGCCATCCTGCTCATGACCCGCGCCCGCCAGCTCGGCCTGCGCGTGGACGTCGTCATCGTCGGAGATCCCGACGACATCACCCCCGTTCCGGGACCCGCCGTCGTGCACGCCCCCGTGCTCGCCTCGTGCGGGGTGGGCCGCAAGGACGGCATGGGCGGCACCGTCGTCGTGTCCGGCCCGCCCGCCGAGTCCCTGCTCCTGTGCGTGCAGAATCACGGCGAGGACGGCTGGTTCGAGGTCGATCGCGGTCAGGTCGGCTGCCACCCGGCGACCCAGGCCTACACCCGGCTCACCCGGGACGCGCGGGTCGACGCGCGCCACCTGGCCAAGGAGCTGCGGCGCATGTTCAACGGCCTCGGCATGTCCACCGAGCCCGCCATCCTCGACGTGCTGTTCGGGGCCCCGGTCCCTCCGCTCACTCGGATCAGCCTCGCCCTGCGCGCCGGCCGGGCGCTCACCGGCAAGCGCGGCCAGCCGCTGACCCGCTTCCTCGCCCAGCAGGACTTCGACGACTCCGAGATCGTCTCCTCGCGGATGGACGACGCCGCCATCATGGCCTGGCTCGAGGGTCACGGGCCGACCTGGATCACCGACCGCCTCTCCCTGTCCGTCCGCGACACGGTCGAGGAGTGGCTGCAACTGGCCACGAAGCTCGCCAAGGAGGACGACGGCCGCGATCTGGCCCTGGTGCACGCGCTCGGCGTGCTGTCGAGCCACCTGGTGCAGCTGCCGGCCCAGAGCATCCTGCTCCCGCTGGACTCCGCCATGGACGGGGTGGCCCTGTGCGTGGGCAAGGGCCTTCAGGCCGGTGGGGACGGCAACGCCAGCTTCCAGCTGGGCCAGGTCTTCCGCTTCCTCGGCGGCCGCTACGTCGACAGTGCGGACCACGTGTACGACGTGGACATCCACGACCCGCCGGACGACCGGATCGGCCGCTGGCGCTGGTTCTGCAAGGCCGCGCTCATCGGTCAGGAGCGTGCAGACGAGATCTGGCGCAACCTGTGGGACGAGAGCAGCTGATCGGCGGGTCATGTCCGCTTGATCCGACAGAAATCGGCGTATAGACTCCCAATCGAGGTCGTTGGGGGTTGTGATGGACGTGTTGCGGCGGAACAACGTGACCGTGTCTGGGAGCGGCCCTCCTGTGGTGTTCGCCC
>CALATR010000760.1 GCA_937891875.1 uncultured Pseudomonadota bacterium
GCCCCCCTCGCCCGCAGCAACGCGACTTCCCGTCAGCCCCCCCCTGCCCGCAGCAACGGCAACTCCGCGGAGCGATGCATCGCCCGCAGCAACGCGACTTCCCACCAGCCCAGTCCGCCTACACCGCCTCGGGCAGCGCCTTGTGCAGTCGCAGCAGCAGCCCGACGTCGCCCTCCACCCGGACCGTGCCGTCCATGAAGGCCTGCTGCACGTCGATCCGGCCCGTGACGATGTCCACGAAGCGCGGCAGGGTGCAGGTCAGGATGCTGTCCGCCCACAGGGCACGACCTTCGGAGATCTTCGGGCCGTCCTTCTTCGTGTGCAGGGTCCACACGCCGCCGCCGGGTCCGAGCAGCTCGAACGTCACCAGCACGTCGGTGGGCAGCCCTGAGGCGACTTGTTCTGCGACACCACGCAAGTACAGGTCCACTCTCTTGTGTCCCAGGTCCTGCTGCATGGTCGCAGTCATCGGCGTTCCCCCGTCGCTTGCGCCCTGTCGGGCGGGGTGCCTGAAGTCCCTTGAAGGGTAATGTCCCGCTCCCCCGATGTCACCCGGTTGATCGACGTCGGAAACCGTGATGTCACGACCCAGGAGAGGGAACGCCAGGTCTGGATTGGCGTGCATGCCCATCGCTTCCTCCGTTTCGCAGACACCGGATCCGCGGACTGCGTCAACGGGTTGCAGTCTCCGGGCCAACCAGGATTGTCGTGGATGTGGGGATCGCTTCACGGGGCGCTGGGGCAATCCACGCGCCGGTGTGTCAGGTCGCGCAGGGCGTGCGCAAGCCCCGTCGGGCTACGATGAGTCGCTGCCTCGGAGGTCCCGTGGACGAGCCGTCCAACACCCAGCTTCGCCCGATCCACATCATCTCCGACGGTACCGGCGAGACCGCGGAGAAGGTCGTCCGCGCTGCCCTGCGCCAGTTCCGCGGCCACGTCGTCTACGTGCACACCCACGGCGACATCCTCAACATGGAGCAACTGCGCGCGATCCTGCGCCAGGCCGCCATGCAGAACGCCTTCATCGTCACCACCCTGGTCTCCGAGGCCATGCGCGACCAGGTCGCCCGTGCCGCCGCCAAGGCCGGACTGCACCACATCGACCTGCTCGGCTCCATCCTCGACGCGCTGGGCAAGTACCTGGAGGACAAGCCCGCCGAGGTCCCGGGCCTGCTCCACGAGGTCGACGAGCGCTACTTCCAGCGCATCGAGGCGGTCGAGTTCACGGTCAAGGCGGACGACGGCAAGGAGCCCCGCATGCTCCGCGAGGCCGACATCGTGCTGGTCGGGGTCAGCCGCACGTCCAAGACGCCCTTGTCGACGTTCCTCGCCCACAAGGGCTTCAAGGTCGGCAACGTCCCCCTCGTGCTCGACAAGCCCCCTCCCCCCCAGCTCTTCGAGGTCGACCAGCGCAAGGTGTTCGCACTCGACATCGACCCCGAGATCCTGCGGGGCATCCGCCGGGAGCGCCTGCTGGCCATGGGCCTGCGCGGAGGCAACAACTACTCCGACATGGACTACATCCTGGCCGAGCTGGAGTACGCCCGCGAGCTGTTCGCCGGCAACCCGGAGTGGCCGCTGGTCGACGTCACGAACAAGGCGCTGGAGGAGACGGCGGCGACGATCCTGCGGATCTGCCACGAGCGCGGGTTCACGCGGGCGGTGGGGGATGTCGGGCAGCTGTAGATTTGGTGTTTGGTTCTTGGTTCTTGGTTCTTGGTTCGGCCGGTCGGTCTGCGGCCGTGGCGGGCCGGTCGACCGGTGACCGTGGCGGGCCGGTCTCCAGTCTCCAGTCTCCAGTCTCCAGTCCAACCACACCCGAGAGAGGCGATCGGCAGCGGTGCAGACCCCGCGCTCCGATTTCACGAGCAAACGCAGTGCATTGGCCAAACGGACCCGATCGAAGCTGCGACGCACCACTGGAGACTGGAGACTGGGGACTGGAGACCGAGCTTCCACTCCCCTGCCCGCAGCTACGCGACGCGCGGACCGACGCGACGCACTCTCGACCCCTCCCCCCACTCCCACCGGTTAGTCCTCACCGGGCCCGAACCAGAGAGCCTCACGTTTGATCGGCAGCATCCTCGACAAGTACGAAGTGCTCCAGAAGGTCGGCGAGGGTGGCATGGCCACCGTCTACCGGGGCCGCCACACCACGCTCGGTCGAGACGTGGCGATCAAGGTGCTGCATCCTCACCTCTCGTCGAGCACGCGCAACCGCAAGCGCTTCGCCCGCGAGGCCCGGGCCATCGAGCACCTGCGCCACGACAACATCCTCGAGATCTTCGACTACTCGGGTGCTGACGCCGAGGACTGCTACATCGTCACCGAGTTCGTCGGTGGGCGCACCCTCACCGGCTTCATGGACGAGCACGGCCGCCTGCCGTCCGAGATCGCGACCATCATCGGCATCGCGCTGGCAGAAGCCCTCGCCTACGCCCACGACGCGAGCGTGCTGCACCGCGATCTGAAGCCCGACAACGTCATGATCCGCTTCGACGGCACCGTGAAGCTGATGGACTTCGGCATCGCGCGCTTCCTGGACGAGAGCCAGGTCACCATGACCGGTGCGCTGGTCGGCAGCCCGGCGTTCATGAGCCCGGAGCAGGCCCGCGAGGGCGACCTCGACCTGCGCAGCGACCTGTTCAGCCTCGGCACCCTGCTGTTCTACCTGTGCTCCGGCCACCTGCCCTTCGCCGGCAGCAACCCCTCGCTGATCCTCAAGAACATCATCGAGGGCAACCGCCCCGGGCTGCTGGAGTTGGCCCCGTCGGTCTCCGCCACCCTCGCCGACGTGGTCGAGCGCCTGCTCCAGACCGACCGCGAGGGCCGCTTCGACGACGCCCGCCAGGTGGCCGAGCAGCTGCACCAGGCCCTGGCCGAGGTGCGGGTGGATCCGACCAGCGCGCGCTTCTCCCTGTGTGCCTGGCTCGAGGACGCCGACGCCTATGCAAACGCCCTGGACGACCACCTCCGCGAGGTGCTGCTGTCCGAGGGTCGGCGCCTGCTCGAGATCGGCGAGTCCCTGGCCGCCCTGCGCCTGCTCAATCGACTCCTGGCGTTGGACGAAGACAATGCCGAGGTGCTCACCCTCATCCAGGGCCTGCACCAGGACCGCCCCCGCCGGGTGACCGCCCCCTGGTTCCTCGCTGGCGGCGCCGCCCTCATCGCCGCGATCGCGTTCCTGGTGGTCGGCATCCTGACCGGGTGGCTGCCCATCCCCGGCCTGTCCGGCGCCGCCGAGACCCCGATCACCACCTCGACGGATCCGGTCACTTCCGATCCGTCGACCGCCGCCACCGCGACGACCGAGCCGGATCCGGGCAGCAGCGCCACGACGGCGGACCCCGAGGTGGGCGCCGTCGGCGGGTCGGACACCGACAGCTCGGAGGGCACGACCGATTCGGGCGGATCCACCGGGCCGGACGTCCCTCCAGGTCCGGGCGCGGGCACCGGGTCCGATCCGGGTCGCGGCACCACCGGCCGCGTGCGCACAGGCGCGATGATCCCGCCGGGCCCGAACGTGGGGCGCGCCGGCGAGGGCACGGCAGAAGACACCGACGCCGCCGCGTCGGGGACGACCGAGCCGGAGCCGCCGCGCCTGGGCTTCCTCTACGTGCGGGTCAGCAAGAGCTGGGGCAAGGTGAGGATCGATGACTCCGAGATCTCCCACCAGACCAACGAGCGCGGCCCCATCGAGGTGGAGCCGGGCAACCACAAGGTCACGGTCTCCCATCCCCTCGCCTACCCCGAGGTGCTGGACGTGACCGTCGCCGCCGGCGAGACCGTGGAGCGCCACGTCGACCTGCGCTTCCAGCCCCTGGTCATCCACGTGCCCGAGGCGTGGAACAAGCGCTGTGCGGCCCGCCTCGCGGGCATCGACGCCGGCACCCTGGGCGAGCTCGGCTACCAGCTCACGACCGACCGGATCTTCGACGGAACGGTGTCCCTGCAGCTCGACTGCCCGGGCAGCGTCGGCCTCAACACCGTGCTGGGCGCGATGGCCATGAACCGTCTGGAGTACACGCTGCCGGAGCCGGCGCGACCATGACCCGGGGATCACGATCTGGGGGACGGGGGGCGTCCGGAGGGAGCATCGGGCGGGTGAACCATGCCCGCTGGGCCCGTGCTGCACGCGGTCTGCGCCGGATCCTGAGCCTCTGGCACGTGCCCTGCATCCTGATGACCCTGAGCGGGTGCCTGGCACTTCACGGGCCTTGGTACCTCATCACCAACTCACCACCCGAGCAGGTCACCGTGAGCCCCGTCGGCCTCATCCGCATGGACGAAGAGCGCAAGCCCGTCATCGTCGAGTTCTTCGACGTCGACGGGGACGACCTGTCGTTCCGCTGGTTCGTCGACGGTGAGCTGGCGACCGATGCGCTCGAGACCCGCTACGTCGACCAGCGGGGCCGGCTCATCCAGGGCTCGGTCCTCCGCCTCGTCCGCGACGAGGTGGACAACGCCGCGTCCGTCGACTGCGTCATCAGCGACGGCGACCCCGATCTGCCGCCGGTGAGCATCTCCTGGATCGTCTCCAAGGAGGACACGACATGAGCCGGGTCCCTCTGCTGATCCTGTCCCTGGCCACCCTGGCCGGCTGCGCTGCCGAAGGCCGCAACTACGCCGAGGATGTCGCGCTCCAGCCCGGGGAGTGGGACGACGCCACCGACATCGAAGGCCAGGTGCGCATCGACGTGTACCCGCCCGAGGCCCTCGACACCGTGCGGGGCCCGGTCTCCCTGCGCTCCCAGACCTTTGTCGAGGACGTGCGGCGCGACCTCGAGGTCTCGCTCGTGCTCACTCCGGCGGTCACCATCTCCGGCACCGTCACCGGCACCGCCCTCACCCCCTGGCCCAGCGCCGAGGTCCCCACGGTCGACGATGTGCTGGCCAACGCCGCCCTGCGGTTCGGGCTGGGGGGCACGGCCCAGCAGCCGCGGACCGAGACCGACGCCGACGGTCGGTTCACCGTGGCGGTCGTGCCGTCGGACATCGCCTACGACCTGGCCGTCATCCCCGAGACGACCGACGTCCCCCTGCGGATCGAGCGCGTCACCATCGACGGCTCCACCCAGGAGCTCGACCTGCACCTGGACGCCGGCGTGCCAGTGTGGGGCACGGTCACCGATCCCGATGGCGCCCCGCTCACCAACATCGAGCTCACGGCGGTGGGACCGACTGGCCTCGAGAGCGCGCCGACCACCAGCGACGTGCGCGGCCGCTACGAGCTCATCGTCGCGCCGGAGCAGGCCTACACGGTGGTCGCCCGACCCATCGGGGTCCGTGTCCTCCCGGACGTGCGCGTCGCAACCGGCGTCGTCTCCGCCAGCGGCATCCGCGCGGACGTGCCCTTCAGCGGGGTGGCGTCCAACCCGATGACCGGCGTGGTCAGCCTGCAGCGGCTCGTCGATGGGGAGGAGATCGAGCAGCCGGTCAGCGAAGGCGCCGTCCGGGTGCGGATCATCTCGCAGTCCCTGGACGGCTACGCTGACGGCGAGGCACGCTTCGAGGCGGAGCTGGGCACGAACGGCAGCGGGCGCTTCACCGAGATCGCCCCGGCCGGGTTCTACCGGGTGGAGGTCGCGCCGCAGGCCCTCGATGGGCCCTCGCCGCTGGTCGTCGAGGGGGTGCGGGTGGGA
>CALATR010000761.1 GCA_937891875.1 uncultured Pseudomonadota bacterium
AGGGCCTTGTACAGGCCGAGGTACCCGCCGGTCTGCGGGTAGGTGTACGAGTTCCAGCTGCCGTTGTCGACGGACCAGTAGGGCTTGGCCGCGTGGTCGTACGCCGTGGCCTGGGGCGGCAGGTCGTCATGGAGCTGCAGCCAGACCGGGCCCTCGAACGGGGTGGACCGGGGGTTGGTCCAGGAGGCCTCGATCTCGATGGTGCAGACGCCGTCGATCTCGCGCAGGCGCAGGGTGCGGCTGACCTCGATGCCACCAGCGGTGGTGCCGCGCAATACGATGGTGCCGTCGGCCTGCTCCTCGACGAGGACGTCCGCCGACTCCTTGTCGAGGCCACCGGAGCCCATGCCGAAGAAGCGGGCGTGCTCGGTGGCGAGCGGCTGGGCGCCGGGCGGGTCGCCGTAGGGCTTCCAGGTGGTGTCGCCGCCGGTGACCAGCCCCAGGAGGTAGCTGTAGATCGGCGTGACTTCGTAGTGGCCCTCGTAGTCGCGAAGCGTGGTGCTGCGCAGGTAGCCGCCGTGAGAGACCACCGTCGCGTCGGCTCCGCACGCCGCCCAGCTGACCGAGCGCTCGGGTACGGTGACTGCGGGCTTCACCGGTTCGGTCGTCCCCGCAGAAGCCGGGTCGGCTCCGGCGGTGTCCGAGTCCGTGCCGACGTCACTGCCAGCGTCGGTGACCGCGTCGCTGTCGAGCGCGGCGGTGTCCTCGGGCAGGGGCTCCGGGGGCCAGATCAGCGGACGGGCCACGAAGTAGGCCATCCAGACGCCCACGAACAGGACGATCGCGAGCATGGTGCGACGGTCCATCTAGAGGACCTCCGTCGTGCCGGGGTGACGCCCACCCCGAACCGCGGGCGAGGACTTGGGCCCATCCATGCGCGCGATGCGCCGAATGGCCAGGGTCACCTGCTGGTCGATCTCGGAATAGCCGGCGTCTGCCGCGGAAGACTTCGCAATGAAAACGATGTCCGTCCCAGCGGGGCGCAGCGGCTGTTGCCGCACCGCCTCCCGGAGCCAACGCTTGACGCGGTTGCGGACCACTGCGTTCCCCACCTTGCGGCTGACCGTGAAGCCGAAGCGAGGGCTCTCGCCTTCCGCCTCGGACCAGCAGATCACCAGGTCCCGGGTCTTGGTCCGGCGGCCTCCGCGCTGGACACGCACGAAGTCGAGCCGCTTCCGCAGGCGGAGCGCTCGGGGGAACCGCTGGTCGATCAAGACCCCGAGGCCTAGTTCTTCTTGCTCGCCGTGCTGACCGAAAGGCGCTTGCGGCCCTTGAGCCGGCGGGCGGCCAGGACCTTGCGGCCACCGGGGGTCTTCATGCGGGCACGGAAGCCGTGGGTGCGCTTCCGCTTGATGTTGGACGGCTGGTAGGTACGCTTCATGGAATTCCTCCCAGGCAGAGCCTCCGTCGGTCATCCACCGCATCTGCGGGGAACTCCGCCGACTGTGGCGGAGACCTGACCGGCTCTCCCTGACTTCGGGAGCGGGGCCTCGTGGGGCACCGCGGGATCGGACGGGCCCCGCTATCGCATCCCCCTGGGCAGGGCAAGGCCTGTGGTGAACCTTGCACGGCCCTCCACAGGCGGGCTCGGCGTGGGTCGGGGGGAACAGGCCGCCAGGAACGATACCGCAGATCGGCGACCTCGTCGCTGGGCCCCGAGCCAAGGGGAGGATCGATGTCCTGTGCTCACAGGCTTGTGGAAAACTTGATGCGCATCGCCCCAGCTTGATAGCGTCTTCCGACCTCGGCCCCCCGGCCTTCCTCGCCCGCCTCGCTCACCGCCAGCCACCGCCCACGACGTTCCTCCCCCCAGAGCGTTCGGCGGTACGGCCTCGCCTTGCCGGAACACCCCATGAATCTGCACGCACGCTGGGATGCGATGCTCGACGCCCTCTCCCCACGCATCGGGGCGCAGAACGTCGAAATCTGGCTTCGGCCGGCCAAACTCGCAGAGATCCGGGAGGGATGCCTGCACGTCGAGGTCGCCAATCCCTACTACCGGGACTGGATCGCGGAGCACTACCAGAGCCACCTCGAGGACGTCGCCGGACGGGAGCTCGGGCGGCCGACCCGGGTCGAGTACACCTTCCCCAACGAGACCCCACCCCCCCGCGCCTCGCGGCCGGCCCCAGCGCCCGCCCCCATGGACGGCGTGCCTCGCGCGGTGGGTCTCAACCCCAACCAGACCTTCGAGTCCTTCGTGGTCGGCGAGTGCAACAAGTTCGCCCACGCCGGCGCCGCCGCCGTCGCCGACTACCCGTCGAAGCAGTACAACCCGCTGTTCATCTACGGCTCGACCGGCCTGGGCAAGACCCACCTGATGCACGCCATCGGCAACCGGGTGCTCCAGCGCGATCCCACGGCCCGCATCGTCTACGTGACCTCCGAGGAGTTCACCAACGACATGATCAAGGGGCTCCGCTACAAGCGCATGGAGGAGTTCCGGAACAAGTACCGGAAGTCCTGCACTGTCCTGCTGGTCGACGACATCCAGTTCCTCTCCGGGCGCGACCGCACCCAGGAGGAGTTCTTCCACACGTTCAACGCGCTGCAGGGCTCGGGCAAGCAGATCGTGCTCACGTCGGACGTCGAGCCGCGGCACATCGACAAGCTCGAGGATCGCCTCCGCACCCGCTTCGAGGGCGGGCTGCTGGCCGACATGCAGGCGCCCGACCGCGAGACCCTGCTGGCCATCCTGTGGCAGAAGGCGGACGAGTCCGGCGTGCGCATCCCGACGGATCTGGCTGACGCCATCGCCAACAAGACCGCCGGCAACATCCGCGAGCTGGAGGGCATCCTCAAGCGCCTGGCCGCGCTGCAGACGTTCTACCAGGAGCCCCTGACCCTGGCCTTTGCCCGGAAGAAGCTCCCGAACATGTTCGCGAGCGCCCCGGCCACGGTCACGGTCCCCGGCATCATCGAGGCGGTCGCCCGGTTCCACAGCATCCGCAGTGCCGACATCACCGGCAAGAAGCGCACCCGCACCCTGACCGACCCGCGCCACATCGCGATGTTCCTGGCGCGCAAGCACACGAGCCTCTCCTTCCCCGAGCTCGGCCGCGAGTTCGGCGGCCGCGACCACTCGACGGTGCAGCACGGCTGTCGCAAGATCGAGCGCGCCGTGAAGGAGAACCCGGACCTCGCCTACAAGATCCGCCTGATCGAGCAGAGCCTGAACATCCGGACGTCTTGAGACCGTCGCGTAGCTGCGAGCAGGCCGCAGGCGGGCCGGTCTCCAGTCTCCAGTCTCCAGTCTCCAGTCCCACGGCAGCAACGTCGGTCCGCGTCGCCTTGGTGCGGGCGGAGCAGAGCGCTGCTGCGTGCGCGGAGGGCGCGACGTCTCAACGCTGTCGCGGCGGGCGATGTCCCGGCGCCGGAACTGCGACCGATCCGCTCGCAGCGCCGCTCCGTGGCCGGCCGAAGCTGGAGGCTGGAGACTGGAGACCACCCCGCCACCGATCTGGTCGCAGCAACCCGACCGGCTCTCGCCCCCGCCGCCCCCCCTGTGACCTTCCTGTGCAAAGCCCTGTGGACGCATGAAGGAAACCCTGTGACACGTTCTGGGGATGAGCCGACGCGCCGCGGAGCGCTCGCCGTCCCCCCCACAGCCCGCCCTTCCTCCCCAGCTGTCTCCCACAGGTTGGACCCCGTGCAGGGGCGGGTTACCGGCGATTTCCACAACCTCAGGGCACCCTACTACTACGACGATCAAGATCCATACTCTGACTCGATCAGCAGGATCCGTAGGGGCGCAGGAGAACACATGGAGCTGTACATCGACCGCAACGCACTGGGGCGGACGCTCGCCGGCATCCAGGGGATCGTGGAGCGTCGGAGCACCACGCCGGTGCTGTCGCACACCCTGATCCACGCGAGGCCGCAGGGTCTTCGCATGACCGCTACCGACACCGAGGTCGCGTTCATCGGCGAGCTTCCCGCCAACGTGGAGGCACCGGGCGAGATCGCGGTCGACGCGAACAACCTCTTCCAGGTGGTGCGCAACCTGTCGGATCCGACGGTGCACCTCAAGGTGGGCAGCGGCAGCCGGCTCGAGGTCCGCTGCGGCCCGTCGCACTACCGGCTGCCCGGCATCCCCGCCGAGGACTACCCCCCCCTGCCGGCGTTCGACGCCAAGGGCTCGGCGACCATGAAGTCGTCCGACCTGCGCCGCCTGGTCGATCAGGTGGTCTTCTCGGTCGCCACCGATGACGCCCGCTACGGGCTGAACGGCGCGCACCTCGAGGACCAGGGCGACGGTCGGGTCCGCATGGTCGCCACGGACGGTCACCGCCTCTCCGCCGCGGATGCCCCCTACGAGGGCACCCTCGCCATGACCCCGCGCATGCTCGTGCCCCGCAAGGCGCTTGGCGTGCTGCGCAAGCTGCTCGACGGCCCGGAGGAGGACCTCGAGGTCGGCTTCGGCGACGGTGCGATCCGCCTCGTGCGCCCCGGCCAGACCCTGTGGTTCCGCCTGCTCGACGGTGAGTTCCCCGACTACAAGGCCGTGCTGCCCCAGGAGTGCAAGCATCGGGTGCGCATCGATCGCAACCGCCTGGGCGCCTCCCTCAAGCGGGTCGGCATCCTGGTCCAGGAGCGCTCCCGCGCCGTCCGCTTCGCCTTCGAGGACGGCGAGGGCACCATCCAGGTGCACAACGTCGACCGCGGCGAGGTGACGGAGAAGCTCCCGGTGGAGCTCGAGGGCGACGCGATCACCGTCGGCTTCAACGTGCGCTACCTGCAGGAGATCCTCTCCGTGATCGACGCGGATCACGTGGAGCTCGAGCTCTCCCATGCCCTCGGCCCGTGCCTGGTCAAGGGGCAGGGCGACGAGGACGCGTTCTTCGTCGTGATGCCCATGCGTCTGGACTGATGGCAGCCTCGCAGTGAGGCTGCTCGGGCTGCAGGCGGTCGGGTTCCGCAACCTGGCGCCGCTGGATCTCCAGACGGATGCGTCCTTCGTCGTCGTGCACGGCAAGAACGCCCAGGGGAAGACCAACCTCCTCGAGGGGGTCTTCCTGCTGGCGACGCTCAAGCCCCTCCGCGCCCGGCGCACCCAGGAGCTCATCGCCTGGGGCCAGGAAGGGGCCGTGGTGGCCGCGACGGTTCGCGCGGGGGGTCTGGCCCGGCGCTACAAGCTGCAGCTCGGTGCAGGGGGCCGCACGCTCTCCCTGGACGGCCAGCGGGCCGAGCAGGCGGACTGGTTCGAGGGCGTGCGCGCGATCGCGTTCACACCATCCGATGGCGAGATCGTGCTCGGCGGGCCCTCCGAGCGCCGGGCCTGGATCGACCGCGCGGCGTTCACCAAGGCCCCTCGCCACCTGGACCTGGTGCGCACCTACCGCCGCTGTCTCGAGCAGAAGAGCACCGCACTCAAGGCCGGTCGGCCCGATCCCATCCTGCTCGACGCCCTGGACGAGCAGCTCGCCGCGGCGGGGGCGGCCGTGGTCCGTCGGCGCCTGGACATCCTCGCCGAGCTCCGCCCCCGGGTCGCCGAGCTCCACCGCCGCATCGCCGGCGACGACGGGCGCGAGGTGAGCCTGCGCTACTCCCCGTCCATCGCCGACGGAGGCCCCGAGGAGGTCCAGCAGCGGCTCACCGACAAGCTCGCCCGCGCCCGCAAGGAGGAGCTGCGCCGCCGCTCCACCCTGGTCGGTCCCCAGCGAGACGAGGTCCACATCCTGCTCGATGGCCAGCCCGCCCGCGCCTTCGGCTCCCGGGGACAGGTGCGCTCCCTGGTGCTGTCCCTGAAGCTCGCCGAGCTCGTTGCCGCACGGGATCGAGGCGAGGTGCCGCTCTTCCTGCTCGACGATCTCTCGAGCGAGCTGGACCGCGCGCGCACCGCGCGCCTCGTGCAGACCCTGTCCGACCTGCGGGCCCAGGTGTTCATCACCACGACCGACCCGTCGCACCTCGACGCGCTCCCCTCCGATGACACGCTCTACGTCGAGCTCTCCGAGGGGCGGGTCTCCGCGGAGGGCGATGCTGGCGGCGCGGGCTGATCTGCGGCCCCGAAGCGCTGGCTTTCCGCTCGGGAACGCGATAGTCTCCAAAGAGCACCAGGGAAGCGACCCACTCCATCGGGGAGCCTCCCAGAGAGCCCCCCGGGGCAGACGCCCCACCCCCTCGGCCGCACCTCGGCCCCTCCTGCTCCCCCTCCGTCAGCTTCCCGCATAGTCCCCGTAGAACGCAACGCATCAGCCAGACCCGCCGAGCGGGCGGGCGCGCGTCCGGGACCCCCTCCTCCCAGTCCAGGAGACCTCGATGGCGACCGAGGCCGATTATCAAGCGTCGAGCATCCAGATCCTCGAGGGCCTCGAGGCCGTCCGCAAGCGCCCCGGCATGTACATCGGCTCGAC
>CALATR010000762.1 GCA_937891875.1 uncultured Pseudomonadota bacterium
CGGTCGCGTCGTCCTTGAAGTGGATGATGACCATCCCCTCCTGGTCGGTCGCGTAGACCTGCTTGGCCTTGCCTTCATACAGCTTGTTCCCACGGGTCACGGACGGTGCGGTCATGGCGCACTCCCAGCGGAGAGAGGCAGGTCTGCAGCGGCGTCGGGCGTAGCCGTTGCCCCCTGCCCAGGCAACCGGACCTCGGCGACGACGACAGCCTTGTCGCGGCTGCGATCGGCAAGTCGGCGCAGGAGCACGATCGTGGCCAGAATCCCGAAGGGCTGCACCAGGGGGATCAGCGCGTCGACCACCGTGGCGGCAGACCAGGCGACCACCACACCGGACAGGGGGACGTGGCGCCAGTGCTCGATCTGATCCGGTGCGCTGGCCCGCCACAGCTCGTGCAGCAGCACCCCGCCGAAGACGGCGGCCGCGGCGACCAGCACCCAGACGGCCTGGATGCCGACGACCTCGCGGTACTGCACGTAGGCGAGGACCCACACCCAGCGGGTCACCAGCGGCATCCAGAAGACGAGCCAGGCCCAGCCGGACAGCCGCATGCCCTGCATGCCCAGGCGCTTGAGGTTGCCGACGTGCACGCCCATGGCGAGGGTGCCGAGGATCCGCGCCGAGATGGCGACCGCGCCGTAGAGGCTGCCGGCGACGAGGCCGACCAGGAGGGAGACGTCCTGCAGGTCCGGGGTGACGAGCCCCCCGATGACGAGGCCCAGCAGCACCACCTGCAGCAGGATCTCCAGGACGGAGACGAGCACGAAGGCCCTGGTGAGACCCTTCACGGGACGCAGGGCGGGACGTTCGCGCGAGGCGGGCGGGGACACGGACACTCCGGGGCGGGCAGAGCCGCATACCACGCCAGCACGACGGGTTACACCGGCCGCTCGGAGGCTCCGTGAGAACTGCCCTCGCAGCCCTGCTCCTGGCGGCGTGCGCCCCCTCGGGCACGGCCCAGACCCTGTACGATCCGTCCGACACCGTCCTCTTCGACGCCCCCTGGCCCACCGACGATCGCATCGTGGACGGCAAGATCGACCTCACGGGCTTCCCCAACCCGGAAGGCCTGCAGCTGCTCGACGACTACCTGGCGACAGTCGCGGCGCTCGACGGCTGGGGCCCGTCCGCTCCCATCTACGTGCCCTTCGAGGACCTGCCCGACGCGGAGATCCTGCCATCTCCGTTCGACAGCATCTCGACCGACTTCGGCCTGATCCTGGTCGACATCGATCCCGACAGTCCCGGCTACGGCGCCATCACGCCGGTGACCTGGGAGCGCATCCCTCGCGGCGCGCTGACCCCGCACCCGACCCTGGCCGTGGCCCCGCTCGCGGGCTTCCCCCTGCGACCCGGCACGACCCACGCGCTGATCGTCACCCGTGAGATCGCGGCGGAGAACGTCGCCTTCCGCGAGCGCCTCGAGTCCGACAGCGCGCTCGCTTCCCTGAGGGACGCCCTGCCCGACCTGGGGCTCAAGGTGAGGGACGTCGCCGTCGCCACCGTGTTCACGACCCGCGATCCGCTGGACGAGATGGACGTCATCGTGCGCCACCTGCGCACCCTGCCGCCGCCGTCCCTGACCCAGACGGTCGCGACCAAGTCGACCGGGTTCAGCTCCTTCCTCGTGTTCGAGGGCACCGTGCAGGCACCCCTGTGGCAGCACGGGGAGAAGCCCTACAAGTCCGAGGGCGGCGGCTTCCGCTTCGACACCGACGGCACGCCCCTCGTCGCCGAGGAGGAGACGCTGCGGCTGGCGATCAGCACCCCCCGCGACCTGAAGAACCCCCCGCCGAACGGCTGGCCGGTCGTGCTCTACGCCCATGGCACCGGCGGCGCGTACGACACCTTCGCCAACGAGGGTGGCGGCCTCGAGCCCGCAGGCCTGATGGCCCGCGCGGGCATGGTCGGCATCGGCTTCGATCAGCCCCTGCACGGCACCCGAGGCACGCCCAACACCGACGTGGAGCTGGACAGCTTCAACTACTTCAACCCCGAGTCCGCTCGGGCGAACTTCCGCCAGGGTGCCCTGGACGTGGTCTGGCTGGTGCACGCCCTGCGCCAGGGCGACGTCGTCTTCACGACCGAGGACGGCGACACCATCCCCATCGACTCGAGCCAGATCCTCTACGAAGGCCACAGCCACGGTGGACTCACCGGCGCGCTGGCCGGACCGTGGCTGGGCGGCGAGGTGCGCGGGGCGGTGCTCTCGGGAGCGGGCGGTGGACTCGCGATCTCGGTCATCAAGCGCAAGGACCCGTTCGACATCGCCGATCTCGTCGGGCGGCTGGTCGGGCTCGGAGACGGCGAGGCCCTGACCCCGCTGCACCCGGTCACCGGCCTCGTGCAGCTGCTCGCGGAGGAGACCGACCCGATCAACTACGCGGCGTGCTTCAACGCGGTCGACTGCGGCTACGGCTCCGATCCGCTCCCGGTCCTGCTCACCTCGGGCCAGCACGACGCCCAGACCGACCACGAGACCGCAGAAGCCCTGGCCGTCGCCGCCGCGCTGCCGCCGATCAAGCCGGTCTGGAACCGCACCGAGGCCATGGATCTCCGCGGCATCCCCAGCACCGACTCCCCCGCGGTGCTCAACGTGGTCGGCTTCGATGGAAGTCCGCTCACGACGGGCTTCTCCCAGTGGGAGGACGGCGACCACTTCGTCATCTTCCGCGACGCGGACGCGGGAAACATGGTGCAGCTGTTCCTGTCGTCGACGGCGGACGGAGACGGGGAGATCGACACGAGTCC
>CALATR010000763.1 GCA_937891875.1 uncultured Pseudomonadota bacterium
GAACCAACCACCAACCACCAACCACCAACCACCAACAACGCGAGCGCAGCGAGCCCGACCCCTACCCCCGCAGCATCTCCAGCAGGTCCTGGCCGTACTTCTGCAGGCGGGTGGGGCCCATGCCGTGCACGGTGGCGAGCTCGCCGAGGGTCTGGGGGCGGGCCTCGACCAAGGCGTGCAGGGGCTTGTCGGCGAAGACCTGGTAGGGCTTGATCCGCCGTCGACGCGCCTCCTTGCGCCGCCACGCCCGGATGGTCGCGGGCAGACCGGTCTCGCGGGGCCTCCGGGAGCGGGAGGACCCGCCAGAACCGCGCTTCACGACTGGCTTGTCGGGCACCCAGAGGGTCGGGTACTTGCGGCCCTTGGGCACCAGGCGACCCTCCTCCAGCAAGGCGTCCATGCCGCGGAAGATGGCGAGCTCGGGCACCCCGCGCAGGACGCCGTAGTGCGGATGGCTGGTGAGGCCCTTCTTCTTGACGTCCTTGGCCGACGAGCCGCGCAGCCCCTTGGCCACGAGACCCCGACCGAGCGGCCGCCGCAGCCCGGCGACGAAGGCCACCACCTGATCGAGCTGGGCATCGGTCAGCCGTGCCTCCGCGTCCTCCCGGCGCTTCTCCGCCCGCTTCGAGCGGCTCTCCCGCAGCCGACCGCGGGTCTCCGCCACCTGCTCGGCGACCGCCTCGGGGTCCAGGCACACGTCGCAGCGACCGCAGGGTGCGCCCACCCCACCGAAGCCCTCCACGATGGCCTGCTCCCGGCAGGTCGAGCCGTAGATGACGTCCTCGAGCGCCTTCCAGCCCGACTCCATGCCCGGCGGCGCCTTGGCCCCGCGCAGGCGTGCCTGGGTCACGGCGTCCTTCGGCGAGAAGAGCAGGTGACACCAGGCCTTCTTTCCGTCACGACCCGCGCGCCCCGCCTCCTGGACCCAGCCCTCGAAGGTGGAGGGAGCATCCACGTGCACGACCGTGCGGATGTCGGGCAGGTCGACGCCCATGCCGAAGGCGTTGGTCGCGACCAGCACGCGCAGCTCCCCGCGGGAGAACGCGTCCTGGACACGCTGGCGCACGGGGGGCGTGCGGCCGGCGTGGTACCACTCCGTCTGGCGCACCTTCTTCTTGATGACGCTGTGCACGGCCTTGACGCGCTTGCGGGTGGCTGCGTACACGATGGCCCGCCCCCCGCCGCGGATGGCGTCGGCGACCAGCTCGGCGGCACGCTGGGCGCGAGCATCGTCTCCGCGCACGTGGCTCACCGCCCAGTGCAGGTTCGGCCGCTCCAGGCCTCCCCGCACCACGACCGGATCCTGCAGGCCGAGCACCTCGCGGATGTCGTCCATGACCCGCGGGGTCGCGGTCGCAGTCAGCGCCATCACCGGTACGCCCAGCTCCTTGAGCGACGCCAGGTTGCGGTACGCCGGCCGGAAGTCGTGTCCCCACTGGCTGATGCAGTGGGCCTCGTCGACCACGGCGGCGCAGACGCCGATCTCCGCCAGCAACCTGCGGAAGCGCTTGGTGCCCAGCCGCTCCGGCGACGCCAGCACCACCACCGCCTCCCGCGCCTCGTCCCGCGCCGCCAGGATCGCGTCCCAGGACATGCCCGAGTGCAGGGCGACCGCGCGCACGTGCTTGTCGCGCAGGGACTGGACCTGATCCTCCATCAGCGCGATCAGTGGCGAGACCACCAGCGTCGCGCCGCGGTGGGCGTTGCGGATCGCGGGGATCTGGTAGCAGACGGACTTGCCGCCGCCGGTGGGCAGCAGCACCTGCACGTCCCGGCCGGCCTCGAAGGCCTCGATGGCCGCGCGCTGGCCAGGGCGGAAGTCGGCGTGGCCGAAGACGGCCTGCAGGGTCTCGCGGGGGTCGGTCACGATGGGGTCGGGGAAGGCGGGGGCGCGGGGGGTGGCGCGCACGGGGATCGGCGCGGCGGGGCGATCATCGTAGC
>CALATR010000764.1 GCA_937891875.1 uncultured Pseudomonadota bacterium
AAACAGGCAGATCGCGCCGAGCACACTCGAGGCGTCGTCTTCTGCGTGCGCACCCAGCCGCCGCCAGGCCTCGTCCAGCCGCCCCCGCAGGAAGTCGACCAGCGCCCGAACCGCGGACGACACCTTGCCTGTCTTCCCCCGCACGAAGGCGTCCACTGCGCGAAGGTCCGACTCCTGCAGGTGCTCCACGTACAGCGCCGCGTGCAGCACACAGTGGTTCTGCGCGACCGCCGTCAGCGCGCCGACCATCTCCGGCTCGAACGGGTCCAGGAACACCGTCATCAGGTCTTCCAAGGCGCGGAAGCCATGGGCGTCCAGGATGCTGCGGAGGCGGGCATCGTCCTTGGCGACCATCGCCTCGATCAGCGCGCGCTGGGCCACATGGTCGGGGGACTTCGACCACCAGCCCGGACGCTTCGTGGTCTCGTAGGGCTCGAGCCGCCCCACGTCCTCCAGCCCCTCCAGCAGCCGCCCCTCGCGCCACAGCCGGCGGATCACCGGCTCGCGATCCACGAGGTAGAAGCGGCCATCCTGCTCGACATCGTCCATCCCCGAGACCAGCGCGGCGAGCGTCTCGCCGTTGGCGGGCCTGCCGTCGAGGTCCGCACGTCGCCGCCGCAGCAGGGACGTCAGGTGGGTCTGGGTGAGGCCGCCGGGGGAGACGGCCAGGGCGTCGCGGACAAGGTCAGAGGCGGTGTGCATGGGCGGGCGTCTAGCCCGGGGAGGGGGGTGGGGGGAGGCTGGAACGGGGACGGGTCGTGAAGTGGGGGGCCGGAATCGGCCGGTCGCTCGCAACCCGATTTCCAACTTGTGAATCGCGTTGCCGGTGGCGGCGAGGGTGGAGCAGGTTGCGGTCCTGGAGGTCTTCGTGCGCCGATTCGATCCGCTCCTGGTGTTCGTGCTGATGGGGCTCGTCTGGATGGTGGCTGTTCCGACTGCGGCCGAGGCCGCGACCCGGGGGGAGCATCGGTACTTCACGGGAAACGTCCAGGTTTCTGACTGCACCTTCCCCCTCCCAACCGCCACCAACTCTCTCCCGCCCAACCCCTTGCTTCAGGTGTACGGAGACGAGAAGTGGAAGTTCACAGTCGACCGACTCCACGTGGTCACCGACCACAGCAACCGGACGGCGACCACGAACCGGACGTACGCCGAGATCCGATTCTGGAACTGGACAAACGGAGAGAACGTGCCGCTGCCCTGGAGGCCTCACCTGGGTGGTGCCGTGCGAAGGACGTTCTGTGTTGAAAAGTCTGCCTTGGATGCGGTCTCGACGAAGATCCCAGTCCAGAATCGGTACGGGTACGGCTTGTCGGCGATAACCGTGCCGCTGAAACTGCGACTGGCCGACTGGAACCGACCTGTCCCGCAGACCGACGTGGAAGTAGGTGCGGCCTTCGGATTCACGGCGCGCCTGAGTCAGACCAGGCCGATGTCCGCCTCAGCAGGCATCGCACTGGGCCTCGCAGGCGAGAAGTTCAAGACCACCGCAACCAGCACCGAACCGACGGAAGTGGAGCGATTGGTGGCCTCGCCAGCGGTCTTCATCTCGATCAACCGCGGTCCCGCCAGAGTGCTCCTGCTCTACGGAACGGAGCGGGTCTTCGCTCCCAGGGCCGAGCGGGAGGACTGGGACTACAACCTCAAGCCGTGGGTTGGCATCGGCATCGGGCTGGGGAAGGACTGGCTCAAGTTCGCGGAGTCCACGAACTGACCCGGGACCATCGCTACGTTCCGACCACCCCCACCCACTCCGACCAGACCACGTCCTGCTTGCGGAACCCGTTGCGCTTCTCTCCGCCCGCCGAGATCACGACGATGATCCGCTCCTGCTCGAGGAGGGCGCGGCTCTCGTGCTGCAACGGAGCCACCACGATCACACCGAGGTCCCGCTCCCCTGCGTAGAGCCGCACCCCGACCTCGCCGTCGAGTACCTCGAACGCAGCGTGATCGGCGTCGCAGAAGTGATCCCTGACTCGCAGGGCGCGCCCCTTGGAGGTCTTGAGGATGACGGCCAGGCCGTGATCGTCGTCCAGTCTCAAGCGCGTGAGCAGCACCTGGTGAGGCACGAAGATGGGATGCGGGACCACGGCTGACGGCGGGAGCCGGCGCACAACCATCCGCGACCCGGCTGGCGATGAGACCTCCAGCTCGAAGTCCTGGGCGCGCGAATACAGCATGCCGCCGTGACGCTCGACCAGACGCGCGATCCCGATCACCGTCATCCACAGGGCCTCGTCCTCGTCGGAGTCGAGCCCTCGCACGTCTCCCCGGTCGATCGCATACGATAGACCGATCAGCCCGCCTTCCGTCACCAGGCCCGCGTCGGCCACCGCGTGCTCGTCCGCTCCGAGCGCGTCCAGGTCGAGCTCATCCACCTGCAGCGTCCAAGAGCGCTCCGCGGCGCCAGTCGCACCGCGCCTCATGGCCCGCAACAGCGCGTCCATGTCCTCGTACACCATCACGCCGGCCTGGTCCGCCGTCGAACCGCGCACCACCGCCACCGCCCCATCCGGAAAGCCAGTCTCGCCGCACAGCTCGAATCGGACGCTCTCCTGGATGGCTCGCCACGGACGAGCCGCCATGAAGGCGTGGAAGGCGGCCCGGGCGAGCTCCGGGTGGTGGATCTGAACGCCGATGGCGTCCTCGTCGAAGGACGCAACCAGGGACGCCTTCGCGCGCTCCAGCCCCGGCAGCGACTCGACGATCCGCAGCCTTGCCCCGAGGTGATCGGAGATCCGCTTCGCGGTGGCGAGGTCGGGAACACGGAGCTCCGTCGGAAGCAGGCCAGGCCGATCGCCGGGCCGCAGCGCGGCCTCGAGGTCGATCGCTTGCCCGTGCCACAGCGGAGCCGCCAGCCGGACCTTCCCAGCGGCGGCGTCGACCACGAGGACAACGGCGTCGCACCCGGTGGAGGTCGGTGCAGCAACCACGCCGATCTCCCAGGCGGAGCCGCGCTGCGGCAGGCGTGCGGACAAGAGTCCTCCAAGAGCTCGGTACCCCAGCTAACGGCTCCCCTTGCACCCCACCCCCCATGTCGTACGCTCTCTCTCTCGCTGGGGACGGACACGACATGCAGCCACACCCAACCCGCCTGGGCCCGGTCTCGCAACACGCGGCAGACCTCGCTCGCCAGGCGGTCAACAGCAAGGGCATCGTCTTCTGGCTCGACGGGGACGAGCAGTACACCGGGCTGGCCGAGGCGCTGGCCACGGCCCATCAGGCGGGCAGCTTCCCTATCCCCGTCTTGACCTTCCGCGGCAGCTTCCTGGAGCTGATGCTGGGCCTGCGCGCCCACGGCCACGGTCGGCACCCGTCGTCGGTCCTGGTCCACCTGCCGGGCTTCAACGAGGCCCGAGTTCACAAGACGCCCGCGCTCGAGCTCTACCGCGCGGGCATCCGCTTCCGCCCGGCGCTGGAGACCGTCATCCGCGAGGCGGCGGTCGGACATGTCGCGCCCAGCGCCCTGGACGCCTTCATCGACAAGGGCAACCTGGACCTGGTCACAGCAGACGCCTGGCTCGAGCAGGCGGCCGCGGTGGCGTCGGGTGAGCTCGGCGCGTGGCTCGAACCCCACGAGCCCACCACCGTGCTCCAGGTCCTGCTGGACGCGCGCGAAAAGGGCGATCGCTTCGACTCCCTGGAGGCGGAGGGTCGCCTGGAAGACTGGTTCGAGCGGCGTCTTGGCGTAGATCGCGCATGGCGTGCATTCGCGGGCCGCATCGGTGACAGCCGAGAACTGCGCTCGGACCTGCGCTCCACGAGCGCCCACCTGGCGCCGATCACCCACGCCCTGTGTGTGGAGTACGTCTTCGACCTCCGCCGCGAGCCGGCCATGCCCGAGCTGGCTGCGCTCCGGCGCCTCCCCGCCGAGCTGGTCGAGCAGAACCGCGCCGTCGCCCGGTGGCTCCGCCAGGACGATCCCCGCCGCTACGAGAGCCTCGCCAACGACCTCGAGAGCCGCATCAAGGAAGAAGCCAAGGCCGCCGTCCCGGAGGACCTCGGCGAGGTGGACACCTTCCGCTTCGAGGAGGCGACGCTGCTCGCGGCCGCCATCCGGGCCCTCGACGAAAACCACTGGGACAAAGCCCTCTCCTGGGCTCTCGGACGTAGCGAGCAGGCCAGCTTCTGGGCGCGGAAAGACCTGTGGCGCCAGGGCGCGTGGCGGCTCATCGCCCGCGCCGCCGAGCTGGGCAGGCAGCTCGACGCAGCCCACGACCGGCTGAGCATCCCCTGGCACGTCCAGGAAGACGCCATGAACGCCTACGCGCGGCTCGAGGACGGCGACTGGCGGGTGGATGCCGCCCACCGCGCCCTCGAGGCGGAGTTCGCGGTGCCAGACCCCCGCCTGCCTCACTATGACAAGCTCCAGGACGCAGTCGGCCGGCTGCGCAACGCGTGGCAGGTCTGGGCGGATGAGCTGGCCCGCAAGGCGGCGAGCCTGTGCGAGGAGCGCGGTCCCCTCCCCGACCCCCAGCACCGCCTGCGCAGCACCTTCCGCCGGTCCGTGCGCGCGCTGCTGGACGCCCACCCGCGCCAGAAGGTCGCCTACATCCTGCTGGATGGCTTCCGGTACGAGCTCGCCGCGGGCCTGCTGCAGGCTCTGTCTGTCGAGCGTGGCGTGGACGCCGAGCTCACCCCGCGCATGGCACCCGGGCCGACCGACACCTGGCTGTGCATGAACGCGCTGGCGCTGGACCAGGACGGCACCCAGCCCCTGGTCGTGCAGGGCGTTGGCAGCGGCGCAGGCGTTCGGGCGGGGACCTTCGCCATCACCGACCCCGAGTCCAGACGCCGGGCCATGCGCGAGGCGGCCGGGCTGAAGCAGGTCAGCGGCCTGCACCTGGACGAGACCCTGGAGCTGGCCGCGGACGCCCTCGCCCACCGGGTCCGCGCGGCGAGGCTCGTGGTCGTGCAGACCGAGGAACCGGACAAGACCGCCGAGGCCGGCAGCGGTCTCGGCGAGTTCGAGCGCGTCTCGGCCAAGGTGCGCAGCGCCGTGTCCCGACTCCGCGACGCTGGCGTGCAGCACTTCGTCATCACCACCGATCACGGCTTCCTGATCCAGCACCCGGATGCATGGGCGAAGTTCGACTTCGGCAAGAAGACCGACGGTGGCCGTAGGGTCGCGCTCCACCCCGCCCCAGCCCCCGAGAAGCACCTGCTGCTGCTCTCCCCCCGCCAGCTCGAGCTCGCTGGCGTCGACGGTACCTTGGTGTTTCCCCGCACGGTCGCCCTCTTCGACCAGGGCAAGAAGCGCAAGAACTACGCGCACGGCGGCATGAGTCTGCAGGAGCGGGTGGTGCCGGTGCTGCGGGTGACCCACCGCAATCCCAAGGGCGGCAGCACGCTCACCTACGGACTCGAGCTGCAGTCCATGACGCCGCTGCCCGGCATCAGCCGCGTTCGCGGCACCCTGCGCGTCGCGGACACCGGCATGCTCGCATTTGGCGGCGACGAGACCCTGGAGCTGGCCCTTCGCGTACCCGACCGTCCCGACGTAGAGGTCATCATCGTCAGCAGCGACCACGCGACCACCGCGGGTGGCCTCGTGTCCGTCCAGGTCGACCGCGAGTTCCAGCTGTTCCTGAAGCTGACCGGCCCCCGCGACGAGAAGGTGCGCCTGCAGGTCTTCGACCCCTCGGGCCGTGGTCGGCTGGAGCCGGTGCTCGCGGACGGCTGGTTCGACGCGATCGAGCGGATCATCGAGCACGAACGCGAAGACTCCGCCGTTCCACGCCCGTTGCGCCCTGTGGAGGTGGCTCCCGACGACTCCTGGCTCGACGTCTACGAGGAAGACGGTCTGCGCGCCATCTTCGCCCACATCCACGAACACGGCAGCATCACCGAGGCCGAGTGCACGCGGTTCCTGGGCAGCCCGCGCAGGTTCCGCAAGTTCAGTCGAACCGTGGAGACCCACGCCCGCCACGCACCCTTCGATCTGCGCGTCGAGACTGCCGCGTCCGGCAAGCGCTACGTCCGAGAAGGAGCCTCCTGATGTCCCAGCTGCCCCGTCGCGACGTCGACCACATCTTCGAGAAGCTGCGCTCTGGCCTCGTCCCCGAGCGCGGCCTGGACACCTTTGCCACGGGCATCGAGAAGGAGCGCGCCGAGATCGGGCGCCAGCTCGACCTGGCCCGCCAGGGCGAGGGCCTCGTGAAGTTCCTGCGCGGCGACTACGGCTGCGGCAAGACCTTCATGGCTCGCCTCGCAGTCTCCGATGCCCAGGCCCGTGGCTTCGTCACCAGCTTCGTCGTCGTCAGCGACAACGACCTGCACTTCCACAGGTTCGACGACGTCTACCGCAAGGTCGTCGCCGAGCTGTCCACCCCAACCGCCCCCCGCGGGGCCCTCGGCGACATCCTCGACCGCTGGATCGGCGCGGTCGAAGAGATGCTCATCGATGGCGGCGCCGACGAGGACGCCGCGGACTTCGACGAGCTCGTCAAGCAGCGGATCAGCGAGGAGCTCTACAGCCGGACCAAGGGCACCGTGCCCGACGACTTCACCCGGGTGATCCAGACCATCTTCGAGCTCAAGCAGGACGGCGACCTCGCCAACGCGGGCGCGCTCCTGTCGTGGCTCTCGGGCAGCCCGAACGTGTCCGCCCAGGCCAAGCGCCTGGCCGGAGTCAAGGGCGACATCGGCGGCAAGACCGCGCTGACCTACCTCCACGGCATCCTCGAGATGGTGAAGATGGCCGGCTACGAGGGCCTGCTCATCGTCATCGACGAGGCCGAGACCATCCTGCGCATGCGCAAGGACGTGCGCGCGAAGTCGATGAACGGCATCCGCCAGATCTCGGACGCGTCCGGGCAGTACCCGAAGCTCCTGTGGATCTTCACCGGCACCCCCGACTTCTTCGAGTCCCGCCGCGGGGTTGCCGGACTGGAGCCGCTGTACGACCGAATCCGCTTCATCGAGGAGGGCGGCTTCGCCAGCCGCCGCCAGCCCCAGCTGGTGCTGAAGCCGTTCGACGATGATCGGCTTCGAAACGTCGCCTTCAAGCTTCGTGACCTGTACGTGGGCCGCGAGAATCCGGCGGCGGTCCGAGCCGGCGTCACCGATCCCTACATCGAGCGCCTGATCGCCGACGTCACCAAGGGCTTCGGCGGCGACGTGGGCATCGTGCCGCGCCACTTCCTGCGGCGTCTCACGCTCGCGATGGACACCGTGGACGAGAACCCCGAGTACGACCCGATGGACGCGCTGGATGCCTCCGGGGTGCACGTCGATGCGGAGGAGCTCGCCCGCGCGACCGGCAAGCTCCCCAACGAAGACGACGACGACTCGCTCATGGGTGAAGAGGCGGTCTGGTAGTGGCCTCGACCTTCTCCCGGCTCCACCCGCGCCTGCAGCAGGCCATCGTCGCCCGGCTCGGCTGGACGTCCTTGCGCGCGGTACAGGAGGAGGCCGGTGCTGCGCTGCTGGACGGAGAGAACGCCGTCGTGCTGGCGCCCACCGCGGGGGGCAAGACCGAGGCGTCGATGTTCCCCGCGCTGTCGACCCTGCTCCAGCACCCCACCGATCGCGTCGGCGTGCTCTACATCGCACCCATCAAGGCCCTGCTGAACAACCAGGCGGAGCGACTCGGTCGCTACACCCAGATGGTGGGGCTGGACCGCACGGTCTGGCACGGAGATGTCGGGAGTGGCGCTCGCAAGCGCTTTCTGGCGGACCCCACCGAGCTCCTGATGACCACGCCGGAGTCGCTGGAGGTCATGCTGATCAGTGCTCGGGTCGACGCGGCCCACCTCTTCGGTGACCTGCGCATGGTGGTCATCGACGAGGTGCACGCCATGGCGGGCACCGATCGAGGCGCCCACCTGATGAGCGTGCTCGAGCGCCTGGCCGATCTCTCCGCCCACGACGTGCAGCGGGTCGGCCTGTCCGCCACGGTCGGCAACCCCGAGACGATCCTGGGCTGGCTCCAGGGCACGAGCGCCCGACCGGGCCGGGTCGTCGATCCCCCCAAGCCGCCCTCGGCCCGGCGCCTGCTCATCACCCACCGGGAGGACGTGCACGGCGTCGCCCTCGACGCAGCGCGCATCGGGCGCGGCAAGAAGTCGCTCCTGTTCTGCCAGAGCCGCGCCATCACCGAAGCGGCGGCCGACACGATGCGCGCGGCCGGCACCAACGTGTTCGTCCACCACAGCGCGGTCTCGAAGGAGGAGCGCGAGCTGGCCGAGGCGAACTTCCACCAGGGCCGCGACGCCTGCATCGTCTGCACAAGCACCCTGGAGCTGGGCATCGACGTGGGCGACCTGGACCTGGTGCTCCAGGCAGAAGCCCCGGACACGGTCGGTAGCTTCATGCAGCGCATGGGTCGCACCGGACGGCGACCTGGCCAGGCCGCCAACACGACGTTCCTGTGCACGTCGGGCTGGACGGCGGTTCAGGCGGCGGCGCTCATCGCCCTCGCCCGCAACGGCTGGGTCGAGTCGATCAGCGTGGACGACCGCACCTGGCCGGTGCTCGTCCACCAGATCTTCGCCCTGTCCCTGGCCCATGACGGCATCACTGCCGAGGCCGCCTGGCGACACGTCTCCCGGGTTCCCGACCTGCGCGGCATCCACCGCGCCGAGTTCGACCGGCTGCTCCACCACATGGTGCGCGATCGCAGCCTCGATCTGGTGGACGGCCTGCTCCTGATGGGCCCCAAGGCGGAGCGCCGCTTCGGTCGCCGCAACTTCATGGAGATCTGCGCCGTCTTCAGCAGCCCCGTCAGCTACAGCGTGCAGACCGCCCACGGCCAGCCCATCGGCACGCTCCAGCAGGCCTTCGTCGACCGACTGGTGGAGGAGAACAGCAGCTTCCTCCTGGGTGGTCGCGCCTGGACCCCCTCCCGGATCGACCACGGTCAGCGCCGCATCACCGCGAGCCCTGCACCCCACGGACGCATGCCGCGCTGGGGGGGGACGGCTCCCCAGTTCCTGGGCTTCGAGCTGTGTCAGGCCATGCGCGACGTGCTCGCCGCGGAGCAGCCCCCGCCCTTCCTGCACCCGTCCGCCGAGGCGGTCATCGCCGAGATGCGGCAGAGCTTCGACGGCCTGGTCGAGCCGCACCGCTTCAACCTGGAGGAGACCGACGACGGCGTGATGTGGTGGACCTTTGCCGGCGGCCGCATCAACGCCACCCTGGTGCGGGCGGTGGAGACGCTGGAGTCGAGCTTCGTGGTGACCTCGGACAATCACTACGTCCGCATCGTGACTGACGGCCTCGGCATCCCTGGCGTGCGGGCGGTGCTGGAGCGCCTCGCCGAGCCCGAGGTGTGGGAGGACACCGCCCTGTGGGAGCAGATCGGCCAGGCCCTCCCCAGCTACCGCCTCTCCAAGTTCCAGGATGTCCTTCCCTCCTGGGCAGCCCAGGAGATGGTCGCCGCCTTCCTGCTGGACGTCGAGGGCGCCTGGCGCTGGGTGTCCGGGCTTCAACAGGCGGCCGCTCCGGCAGGGGCGCAGGCCGTCCGTCAGGGACTGCAGCGCGACGTCGACGCAGAACCGATCCGGCTCGAGGCCCCGTCCTTCCTGCAGCCGCGCCGCCCGATCCGCTGGGTGCGGTCGGACGCCGAGCTGGTGGCCCTGTGCCACGATCTCGCGGCCGAGCCGCGGGTGGCGCTGGACGTCGAGACCACCCTGCGCACCCGCACGCTCTGTCTGGTCCAGCTCGGAACGCCGAGCCTCAACGCCCTCATCGACCCCTTCGAGATCGACGACCTCACCCCCCTCGCCGAGCTCCTGCAGAGCCGCACCCCGCTGAAGATCATCCACAACGCCCGGTTCGAGCGGGACGTGCTGGGCCGGCTGGGCATGGAGATCCGTGGCGTCGTCGACACCCTGGATCTCTCGCGGAACAAGCACGGCCGGGGCAAGGACGGCGGCCACGGCCTGGCGGCGGTGGTGCATCGGGAGCTGGGCTTCGACCTGGACAAGACCGAGCAGACCAGCCGCTGGGAGCGCCGCCCGCTCACCCCCCGTCAGGAGGCGTATGCGGCCCTGGACGTGGAGGTGTTGATCGACGTCGTGGAGCTGCTGCAGGTGACGGCGCAGGGCGGGCTGTTCGAGGGATGAGGGGCGCACCTCGCGCCGAACCGCGCGGGCATGTTCACAAGTTGTGAACGGCTGCGAGCCCAGACTGGTTCTGCGCCCCCACAGCCCTTTCATCTGTAGTACCTGCTGAATACCCCGGTAGACGTGGAAGCCGCCCGCCGGCGGTACCCGCAGCCTTCCACGCGCAGCACCCGACGCAGGACCGCTCGGTACGGTCTTGCATGCCCTCCTCCCGCCCCCGCTCCACCCGCCTGTCGACCCGGCTGCTGTCGGGTCGCTACGAGCTCCGCGACGAGCTCGGACAGGGCGCGTCGGCAACGGTCTTCCTCGCCCACGACCGGGTGCTCTCCCGGCCGGTCGCGGTGAAGGTGCTCCGCAGCGACGGCGTGGCCCGCTTCTACGCCGAGGCGCAGGTCACCGGGCAGCTGGAGCACCCGTCCATCGTCCCGGTCCACGACTTCGGCACGATGCCGGATGGACGCCCCTTCCTGGTCATGCGGTGGGTGCGCGGCCGGACGCTGCGATCGGCTCTGCAGGCCGATGATCTGGGCCCCACCCTGCGGCGGCTGCGGGTCATGCAGCAGGTGGTGGAGGCGGTCGCGTTCGCCCACGACCGGGGGGTCACCCACCGTGATCTCAAGCCCGAGAACGTCATGATCGACGAGCACGGGCAGACGCTGGTCATGGACTGGGGGCTGGTGCGCGCGACCCCGATGGCGCGGCCGGACGGCTCACGGGACGCGCTCGCCACGCCGCGCCACCAGACCGTCGAGGGCGCGCTGCTGGGCACGCCCGGCTACCTCCCCCCCGAGGCCTACCGCGGGGGCGCACAGCCCCTGCAGCAGGACGTCTACGCGCTCGGCGTGCTGCTGTGGGAGCTGGTGCTCGGGCGCTGGCCCTGGGAGGGCAACAACCTGGTCGAGCTGGCCTTCGAGGCAGGGCGTCCTCCCCTCTCTGCCCCTGACATCGACGCCGATCTGCAGCCGGTGCTGGCACGCTGCCTGGACCCCGATCCTTCGCGTCGCTTCACCTCCGCACTGCCGCTGTCCGAGGCCCTGCGTTCCGTGCTCGAAGGCACCGCGCGCAAGGGGCGCGCCGCTGCGCACGTCGCCGCGGCCCATGCCCTGCTGGAGGAGCTGATCGACGCGGAGGCCGCCCACGAGCGGGCCCTGCGCACCGTCCGGCAGCTGGAGGACGAGCTCCCCGGCTGGCGCCCCCTGGAGGATCGGCTCCCGCTGCACGAAGCCAGGGAGAACGCCGAGAATCAGAGCATCCGCGTGTCGCGACTCTTCGGCTCCCTGGTCGCCGCCGCCGAGCGCGCGCTGTCCCAGGACCCCGCCAGCGCCGAGGCGCGAGACCTGCTCCTGCGCGCGTGGTGGAGACGCTACGAGCAGGCCGAGCAGGCCCGGAATGCCTCGGACATGGCGCTGTATCGCGAGCGCTTGATCGGGCTCGGAGGGGCCGACGCCGAGTCCCGGCTGGACGCCCCTGGAGCCCTGACCCTGCACACCGATCCCGACGGTGCCGAGGTGTGGTGCCAGCGGGTCGTGAAGCGCGGCCTGGTCTGGCCCCTGCAGGAGCCGACCCTGCTCGGACGCACCCCGCTGACCGCCGTCGAGCTGCCCCAGGGCAGCTACCAGCTCACCCTGCGCGCCCCCGGCAAGCGCGACACGCCGTACCCGGTGCTCATCGAGCGCGGCGAGCACCACCAGGTGCGCGTGCCGATCCGGCTGCTGACCGAGGAGGAGATCGGCGGCGAAGGCTGGGTGTACGTGCCGGCGGGGTGGACGTGGGTGGGGGGGGATCCGGAGGTCGGTCAGGCCCAGCTGCCCCGCGCCCGGGTCTGGGTGGATGGCTTCGTGATGCGGCGGCACCCGACGACGATCGCGGAGTACGGGGCGTTCTTGAAGGAGCTGCACCGCCGGGATCCGGACGAGGCAAGGCGGAGACTGCCTCGCAAGAGCGGTGAGGAGCGTGGGTTCTGGTCGCTTGCCACCGACGGCTCGTTGCCCGACCCTCTCGTCGACAACGAGGGCGATGTCTGGCAGTCGGACTGGCCCGTGGTCAGCATCGACTGGGACGATGCCCGCGCCTTCTGCCACTGGGCCGGCGGCTCGTTGCCCAGCGAACGACAGTGGAGCCGGGCGTTCCGCGGGGCGGACGGACGTCGGTTCCCCTGGGGCGATCAGTTCGACGCCAACCTGTGCTGGATGGGCTGGTCCTTTCGTTCCGGCCGCAGCCCGCAATCGGTGACCGACCTGCGGACGGACGTGTCCGTCTTCGGCGCAGGCCACGGTGCCGGTCTGGTGCGCGAGTGGACCGCGAGCGACACCTTCGACGGTGATCCCGCCCGGGCGGCCATCCGTGGCGGCGGGTGGTCGAGTACCCTGCGGGCGGTCCGACTCGCGAACCGCTTCGGACTCGAGAAGACCAAGCGAACGGCCCTGGTTGGGGCTCGACCGGTGAGGACCCTGATGACGCACACCCTGAACGACGGCCTGTTCGAGCTGGACAATCCCAGTTCACCGAGCATCACGCCATGCACGGACGACGGCGGGCTCCCGGCCTGCGCGCCCGTCCAGCAGAAGGACCACTACGTGGTGTGCTACTCCTCGCGCTACGCGGCAGAAGACACCTACATCGGGCACTCTGGAAGCGTCGTCTACCTCTACACCAAGCCGGGGGCGCAGCGCCACGACGACTGGGAACCCGGCCAGGAGGGGAGCTGGACCTACCACTTCCTGCACCTGCCCATCGGATCGGCCGCCCCCACCAAGGTCCGCTGGGCCCAGGGGGCCGAGCCGATCACGGCCGAGCAGGACCCGGACTGGCGGATCACCGATCCCGGGCGCGGAGATCCGCTGGAGAAGCCGTGAGCTCCGGCTTCCGTGGCGAGGACCTCAGCACGCGGACCGTCGTGGTCGCGGGAGACACGTGGCCATCCGGGCTGCGACCTGCTCCCGGCGGCCAGCTGGAGGCCGTAGAGCCGGACCTCCCGCACCAGTTCTCCGCCTTGGAGTGGCTCGACGGTGCCCAGGCCTTCATCGTCCGTAGACGAGCCAGCGTCCTCCCACCCGACCTGCGGGCCCGGGTCGTGGCCTGGGTGTACGGCCAGGCTCACCAACACGGCATCGCCAAGGTCAAGGACGCCCCGTTCGGCACGGATCCCGCGTCCGAGCGCGCCTTCGCCATCCAGGTCGCAGCCGTCGTCGAGGCCAGCCTGCACGCCATGGGAGTACAGTACTCCCCCAGAGCGGTGGCCAGCGTCGGGTTCAGGATCCGAAACGACCACGTCGTCTACGTGAACCACCACCAGCTCCGCTCGGTGCTCAACGGCACCCTGTTGGACACGTCGTGGGGATGCGTGGACTTCGCGGCGGTCCTGCTGGTCGCGCTCGACGCCCTGGGTCTCCGCCACAGCGCGCTGGACTTGTTCAGCCACGGCTCCCGGAGCATCCACGGGCCCGAGATCGTCAGCTTCTCCGACAAGGTCCCGTTGGAGGAGGAGAGTCCGGCGCAGCTCCGCGTGTCGCAGTTCAGTCCGGACGACGATGCCATCGCGTTCCACGTGTTCGCCGTGTTCGCACATCCGACCCACCAGCAGTTCGCAACGGCGCTCGATCCTTGCTTTTCCGTGCCCAGCAAGGGGAAGGCGCGACTCCAGCACGGCGTGGGCGTCCGCGCGGATGAGTGGGTATCCGCCTTTGTCCGCGGTTCTGTCGTGACGTTCGACAGCGAGTCGTTGTCGGCCAACCTGGACGGGATCACGTGTCACCACCTCCACGCGCTGGCCATCGTGGAGACCCCACCGGTCGAGGTCCTGGAGCGGATGCTGCAGCGGATCCTGCAGGGCGCGGTGTTCGAGGAAGGACTGGACGTCGGCGAGGCTCGCATCCACCACGTGCCCGAGTCGTTCCTGCGTGAAGTCCTCTACGCGGAGGTTCCCTTCGATGGGGACGATCAGCTGGAGGCGCCCGAGCTGACGGACCGAGACGATCGAACGGGCAGCCTCGGACCCAACATCTCCTTCGAGCGGATCCGCCCCTGAGATGACCCCCCTCCCCGCCGCCCTCCGAACCCTCCTCACCGCCTGCGAGGCCACCAGCGGGCTCCTCGACATCGCCGTGCCCACCGACCTCGGCGAGCAGCGCTTCACCACCGCCCGCACCACCGACCCGACGGCGGAGCTGCGGGCGCGGCAGCTGTTCAGCAGCAGCATCATCCAGCGCGCGCTCGCATCGGGGGAGGTCGTGCGCACGGCGTCTGCGGTGTCCGACCCGCGCTTCGCCGACCGCAGCAGCGTGCAGGACGGGCAGATCCTCTCGGTGCTGTGCGCTCCCCTCGGCGGCCCGGATCGCCACGTCGGCGTGGTGTACCTGGAGCGGCCCACCCCGTTCGACGATGCCCACGAGGCGTACGTCCGCGGCTGGTGCGAGGGCATCGCGCCGCTCATCGCCCGCCACGTGCTCCAAGAAACCGATCCCGCCGAAGACGCCACGGCAGCCGCGCGCAAGGTACTGCACTGCCCTCACCTGATCGGCCGCAGCGAGGCCCTCGCGCGAACGCTGGACGAGATCCTGCTCGCCAGGCTCTCCAACGCCCCGGTGCTCATCACGGGACCGACCGGCTCGGGCAAGTCGACCCTCGCCCGGATCGTGCACGACCACTCCCGCCGCAGCGCCGGTCCGTTCGAAGCCGCCAACGCCGCAAACCTCAAGGGCGAACTCCTCCTGGCCGAGCTCTTCGGAGTGGCACCCGGCGCCGCGACCAGCGTGCGCCCGCGCAAGGGCCTGCTCGCCCAGGCCGACGGCGGGACCCTGTTCCTCGACGAGATCGGCCTGCTCCCGATGGAGACCCAGGCCCAGCTGCTCACGTTCCTGGACTCGGGGAGCTACCGCCAGCTGGGCCGCGACCGCACCCTGCACGCCGACGTTCGCGTCATCGGGGCGACCAACGAGGATCTCGAGGCTGCGGTCGCCGCGGGCTCCTTCCGCGCCGATCTGCTGTTCCGCCTCGACGTGCTCCGCATACGCGCGCCCGCCCTGTCCGAGCGCCGGGAGGATCTCCCGCTGCTCGCCGACGCGCTGATCTCCCAGTGCGCGATGGAGGACGGCCTCGCCGTGTTGCGGCTGACCGCGAGCGCGCAGGCGTGGCTCGACCTCGCCAGCTGGCCTGGACAGGTCCGCGAGCTGCGTGCCTGCCTTCACCGCGGCCTGCTCCGGGCCCACGCAGCGGGCGCACCCTCCGTCGATCGACACCACCTCACCGGAGCCGCGCCGGCCAGCGACAGCACCCTCGACCTCCGCGAGGCGACCGCCGCCTTCCAGCGCCGCTTCCTCATCGAGGCCCTCGCACGCCACGACGGCAACCGCACCGCGACCGCACGGGCCATCGGTCTGTCCCGCTCCCGCCTCTACGAGCTGCTGGACGCGCTCTCCATCCCCCGCTGACCCCCCGTCCGCCCCACCGGACACCCCTCCCCCCGATCTGTCCGCCATTCCGGACACCCCACACGACCCACCTCTTGATCCTCCGCCTCGAACCTCGACTCCCTCTCCCATCCCGACCCGGCACACCCATCGCAAGGACCCCGTGGGCAACCCACGGAGGTGCCCATGCGACCCACGACGTTCCTCGTTCTCGCTCCGCTGCTCGCCCTGCCCGCACTGGCGGCCTTCCACGTCGGCAACCCGGTGCTGGACCTGAAGCTGACCATCCCCGCCGAGACCGTGCAGAGCGCGGACGTCGACGTGGAGGACCTGGTGATGGTGGCCTGCGACAGCTCGGAGACGGTGATCCCCATCGACGACACCATCGACCTCGCCGGGGGGTGGCAGCAGGCGATCCCCGAGGGAGACTGGTGCGATGTCCGGCTCACGGGCCTCGTGTGGGACGACGCGGTCGGCACCGGCGCGGACGGCTCGTGGGTGCTGGAGATCGACCACGGGAGCGTGGTCATCGACATCGACCCCGGCGACGGCACGATTCAGCTGGACCAGAACACCCTGGTCCAGGGCGCCGTGCATGCCGGCAACCCGGTTCTGACGCTGACAATCCAGTAGGGGGCGGAGGTCGCCGACCTGCGAGTACCGTACCTGTGGTACACCGCCAAGCATGTCGGATGACCCCTCCATCTACGACTACACGGACTTCCGGGCCTACCTGCGGGACTGGTTCCGGGCCCGCGACGGGCGACCCAGCCAGAGCGGGTTCGCCCGGCGCGTACCGTGCTCGGCGGCCCTGCTGTCCAGCGTCATCAACGGCACCCGCAACCTGGGCCGCGCCCGGGCGGAGCGCTTCGCCAACGTGCTCAAGCACGACGCCGCAGAGCGGGCCTACTTCCTGGACCTCGTGTGGTTCGCCGAGGCGGAGAGCCCGGCCGATCGGGACGCGTCCTGGCGCCGGATCTCCGCCCGGCGCAAGTGGGACGACGTCGCCGCGCTCGACGACGCCACCTACCGGGTGTTCACCAACTGGCTGCTGCCCTTGCTGGTCGAGATGGCGCGTTGGCCGCACTTTGTCGCGGATGCCGACTGGATCGCGTCGCAGATCCGCCCCCGGGTGACGGCAGCCGATGTGTCCGAGGCGCTCGACTGGCTCGTGGAGCACGGCATCCTCGACCAGGACGCAGACGGCCAGCTGGCCGCCGCGGTCGGCAACTTCGGCAGCGACCACGACGGGGTGCGCGCCTTTCAGAGCCACGTCATGGCCCGCCACCACCAGGACGCGCTCGAGCTGATGAAGCAGCGGCTGCCCACCACCGACCACACGGTCCGCCACTACTCGACGACCACGTTCTCCGCGGGGCCGAAGGAGGTCGCCGAGCTCAAGCGCCGCATCCGCTCCCTGGTGGAGCTGACCTGCGCCGAGTCCGAGGAACAGCAGCAGCCGGACCGGGTGATGATGCTCTCGGTCCAGCTGGCGCCGCTGGCTGGGGACCCGGAGGTGATCGAGCTGCCGAGCCGGGGTGGGAACGAGGACTGAGGCGGACGACCGCCTCAGTCACCTCGACTTGCCCGGGCAAGTCGGGCTGGATGCACACCCGTCGGGGGCAACCCCGTTGATTTGAACACTACAGGCCGACTTTGGGGCGAGCTCGGCGGCGTCGCGACGGACCGTCACGAACAAACGCCGACTATGCCGCGTGTCGTGCATCCGGATCCGCGCGTGCTGTTCAAATCAAGGCACTTGCCCTGGCAGCCTGTTCATTCGGGTCGACTTGTCCGGGCAACCCGACGCGGATGAACGCGCAGCCCCCGCCCACCCCGCGCTACCCTCCCCCCTCGGAGGCCGCCCCTGCTCGTCACCATCACCGACCCCATCGGCATCCTCGCCCTGCTGGCCGCCACGGCGGCGTTCTTCTTCTGGCTGGAGCGCGTGACCGGGTGGCGGATCTTCAAGGTCTTCCCTCCCCTCCTGCCGATCTACGCCCTGCCGGTCGTCTACACGAACACGGGCCTCATCCCGGCGAAGTCCCCCGCCTACGACGTGATGTCCGACGTCACCCTGCCGGTCCTGCTGGTGCTGCTGCTGGTCGGCGTGGACGTGTTCCGCGCAGTCAAGGTCATGGGGCGCGGGCTGCTGGTCATGCTGATGGGCACCGCCGGGGTGGTGCTCGGCGCGCCGCTCGCCCTGCTGGTCGTGGGCGGCCTGCTCGGACCGGACGCGTGGAAGGGCTACGGCGCTCTCGCCGGCAGCTGGACCGGGGGCACGGGCAACATGGCGGCGGTCGCAGACGGGCTGGGCACCCCGGGCGCCGAGTTCGGCCTGGCGGTCATCGCGGACAACCTGGTCTACGTCGCCTGGCTCCCCCTGCTCCTGTCGAGCCGCGGCCTGGCGGGCTGGTTCGCGCGCTTCACCCGGGTCCCCGACGGTCGCGCCGCCGCCCTGGCCGAGGCCGCCGAGTCCGCCCGAGAGGAGCCCCGCCCGGCCACCATGCCCGGCCTGCTCGTGCTCATCGCCCTGGCCCTCGGCGCCACCTGGGCTGCCGGCCTCGCCGCGGGCGTGCTCCCGGTCCTCGAGCCGGTGCTCACCGCGTCGACCTGGAAGATCCTGCTGCTGACGACCTTCGGCGTGGCGCTCTCCTTCACCCCCGCGCGCCGGATCCCGGGCAGCCAGCCCCTCGCCATGGCCCTGCTCTACGTGTTCGTCGCCAACATGGGGGCCAAGACCTCGCTGGAGGGGATCGGCTGGCAGGCGGTGCCCTTCGTCGGCGGCGCCTTCCTGTGGATCACGTTTCACGGCCTGTTCGTGCTCCTCGGTGCCTGGCTGCTCCGCGTCGACGTGCACACCGCCGCCATCGCCAGCGCGGCCAACATCGGCGGCGCCGCCAGCGCCCCGGTCGTCGCGGCCCACCACGACAAGGCGCTCGTGCCGATGGCGATCCTCATGGCGATGGTCGGCTACGCGGTCGGCACGTACGCCGCGTTCTTGTCGGCCTGGCTCTGCCGCGCCACCGCGCCGGTGTGGCCGAGGGCCCCGTCGAGGGCGGCCCGATCGGGATCATCCGCCTCCAAGCCCTCGTACAGCCGCATCAGATCGGACGCCGTGCGCACGCCCAGCTCCAGCAGCCGGGCGCGCAGGTCCACCGGGGTCGCCTCGCCCGGGGCGAGCTCCACCGGCCGGCGGGGCAGGTGCAGGATGAGGATCGCCTGGTCGAGCAGGTCGAACACCTGAGCTGCGGGCAGCATCGTGTGGGCGACGAGCCGCAGCGGATCGGTCATCGCCAGGCCCTCGACGGTCTCGATGCCCTCCTCCGCGAGGCGAGCCCGCTCGAACAGGGTGATTCCGCCGAGATCACCCAGGGGGCGCTGGCCCTCGACATCGCGCCGGAGGCCGGCGAGGACCTTGCTGTCTCGGAGCAGGCTGTTGCCCACCAGACCGATGGCCGCCCAGGGGGCGATGGCACCCAGGAAGGCCGCGAAGAGCACCAGACCCTGGGGCGGTCGGGCGACCTCGGGCAGCGCTGCGATCGACTCGTCCAGCACGTAGACGACGATGACGGTCAGGGTCGTGCGCACGATGACGTTCACGTAGGTGCGCGCCTGCAGATCCCCTCGGATGAACCCCCGGAACAGCATGGCCAATGCAAACACGTACGCGCCGAGGAAGCCGAAGATGATCGGCCCGGACTCGGGGGCGAGGCTCTGCAGGAAGGTCTCGGCGGGTGGGGGCGTCTGGAGCAGCGCAGCCGACAGTCCGACCGCCGCCCCCAGCGTCGCCGCCGCACTCGCCGCGGCACGACCGATCACGCGGAAGGCACGAGCGCGCCCCCCGGAGTCCCGCTCCTCGCGGAGCTGGTGCCCGTGGCGCTCCAGGGCCTCCTCCAGGGTCCAGGCGTCGGGGTCGGCCCAGATGGCGACGTCCAGGAAGGCCTGGCGCGCCTCGTCCCGCGCCCGGGTCTCGAACACGAACTGCAGCACCCCAGGCAGGCAGGCGCCCGTCATGACCATGACCGTCCGCAGCGCGAGGCTCGTGTGCACCTGGCTCCAGGTGAGCTGCTCCGCCCCGCCGAGGAGCTGCCCCACCGTGGTCGCGGTCTGCGGATCCATGACCCAGGCCATGGCGAGGGGCACCGCGATCGAGATCAGCGCGACGACCAACAGGCTCGTCATCCGCGCGATCGCCACCCCCGACATCCAGCCGTCCCCCCGCTGGGACCGGCGGTGGAGCAGGGCGGACCGGTGAGGTCCGAGCACGCCCTGGTCGATGAACGGCTGCGCGACGGGCGCCCACGCCGCGGGAAGCTCCGCGTGGGACAGCGCCGGGATGCGGACCGTCCCCAGCGTGCGGTCGACAAGCTCGATGTGCACGCGACTTCCGTTGTGGAGCACCAGCGGCGGGGCAGCGGATCCGCCGGCCTCCGTCGACGTCTCGGGCACGGCCATGGACGACCTCCGCGAGGAAGCCGGGTCAACGTGGCTTCCGCGGAGACCATACACCAGTGGACCGGCGGTGGATCCCGCCCTTGGGGCCGCTGACCCCGACGCAGGTCGACCTACCGCAGCTCGTCCACCGTGCGGATGATCTGGCCGACGAGCCCGTACTCGACGGCCTCCTCGCTCTTGAGCCAGAAGTCGCGGCGGGTGTCCTCGGCGATGCGGGCCTCGGTCTGGCCGGTCGCCTCGGCGAAGAGCTTGTTGAAGCGCTCGGTCATGATCTGGATCTGCTCGACCTGGATCTCGATGTCGCTGGCCTGGCCCTGGACCGCGCCGGAGGGCTGGTGGAGCAGGAAGCGGGTGTTGGGCAGGCAGTAGCGGTCCTCGAGCTTCCCCCCGACGAAGATGAGAGCGCCCGCACTCGCGACCCAGCCCGAGCCGATGCAGCGGACCCGCGGGCGGATGAAGCCGATGATGTCGTGCACCATGTCGCCGCTCTCGACGTGGCCGCCGGGCGAGGAGATGAACAGGTTGATCGGGTCGTCGCTCTGCTCGGCGAGGGCGAGCAGCTGGGTCACCGCGCGCGCGGCCAGCTTGTCGTCGATCTGGCCGGTGATGATCACGTTGCGGGAGCGGAAGAACGCCGCCTCTCCGACGCCTCCCTCGCGGGTCCGGTCGGCGTCTTCGTCCTTGTCGAGCAGGGTCGTGGTCACGGCAACCTCCAGGTTCGAGCCCTGATCTCGTAGCAGAGCCCCCGGCGTGCGGCTCGGCGCTCACCACCGCAGGTGACCCCAGGTACGTCGCGCGGGGAGGGGGCAGGTTCTGCATCCTCCGCTACACTCCGCCCGTGACCCACCTCGTCCTCGCCATCGGACGCGTCGACCTCGGCTCCGGGCAGCTCCTCCTCACCGACGGGGAGGACCGTGCACTCACGACCCAGGACTGCGCCCTGCTCGCCTACCTGGGCGCGCGCCCCAACGAGGACGTGCCGCGCGACACCCTGCTCACCGAGGTCATGGGCTACGCGCCCTCGGTCACATCGCGGGCGGTGGACGACGCGATGAAGCGCCTGCGGGCGAAGGTCGAGCGGGTGCCGTCCCGCCCCTTCCACCTCGTGAGCGTGCGCGGCGTCGGCTACCGCTTCGTGCCGCTGCACAGCAACGTCGACCCCAACGTGGTGCAGCTGGGCTCCCGCCGGGTCGACCTCGGCCGGCTCACCGTGCACGGACCCGACGGCGAGCAGCCCCCGCTGTCGAGCCACGAGGGCAGCCTGCTCGAGGTGCTGCTGCGCCACGAGGGGCGGCCGGTGAAGAGCGCCGATCTGCTCGCCGAGGTGTGGGGGATCCGCGACCCCTCCCAGCGCCGGGTGGTCAACAAGCTGGTCTACCGCCTGCGCGCCAAGATCGAGGATGATCCCAGCGATCCGCACCACCTGCGCACGGTGCGCGGGCGAGGGCTCGCCCTCGACGCCACCGCCCGCGCCGCCCCGCGTCAGCAGGGCGGCACCCCCTGTCCCCGCCCGGCCGTCGAGGTCCTGGGCCGCGACGATCTGCGCGCCCGCTGTGCCGCCCTGCTCGCCGTGCCCGGAGCCCTGGTCGCGCTGCACGGACCGGCCGGGATCGGCAAGTCCACCCTGGCCCTCGCCGTCGCCGATCGCTGGTCCGGCGCAGACCGCTACGCCGACCTGGAGGGCGTGCGCGACCGGGACGCCCTGCTCGGGGCCCTCGCGGCGGCGGTCGGCGCGGACGAGGACGCACTGGAGTCCGGGAGCGGACTGGGGGCGGCCCTCACCGACAGCAGCGATCTGCTCGTGGTGCTCGACAACGCCGAGGCCTCCACCGACGCCCTCCAGGCCCTGCTGTCCGACCTGCGCGGGACCGCCCCCCAGGTGCGCTGGCTGATCGCCACCCGCCACCTGCTGGGCCATCCCGACGCGCAGATCGTCGAGGTCGGTCCCCTCGCCCACCCCGACGCCCGCCGCCTCTTCCTCGAGCGCGCCGCGGACGCCGGGGTGCAGCTCGACCCGGACGATCCACGCCTCAACCACGTCGTCGACGAGGTCAACCGCATCCCCCTCGCGCTCGACCTGGCCGCCGGTCGCCTGCGCCTGCTGGGCCTGGACGGGCTCGTGTCCCGCCTGGACGAGCCCCTGTCCGTGCTCGCGCGGGCCGACGACTCCGAGGACAGCCTGGCCCGCTCCCTCGGACGCACCTGGGCGCTGCTGACCCCCGAGGATCGCAGCCGGCTCGCGGCGTGCGCAGCCCTGCCCGGAGGACTCACCCCCATCGCCGCCGAGCGCGTGCTGTCCGCGGTCGCGCCCGGCTCGGCGCTGGACGGCCTGCAGCGCCTGGTCGACTTCGCGGTCGTGCGCCGCGCCCACGACGGACGGCTCCACCCCTACCTGGGCGTGCAGGAGTTCGCGCGGACCCGGCTGGGCACGGACTTCTCCCGCGTCCGGGATCAGGCGTGGTCGGCGTACGCGGCCTGGCTCGCCGAGCAGGGCGCCGGCGGACACCTCTTCTTCGGCCCGGCGCCCGCCCGGGTCGCCCGGCTGGTGCCCGAGGTCCCGGGCGCGCTCGGTGCACTGGACCGCGCGCTCCCCGCAGACCAGGTCGCCCGCATCCTGAGCTGGGTCGTCCCGGTGCTGAAGATGCTCGGCCGACCGCGTCAGGCCCTGCGCCTGCTGTCCAGCCACCGCGCGACCTGCGCCGAGGCCCCCTACGCCACCACCCGCCACCTGCTCGCGATCGAGCTGCGCCTGCTCGGCGGCCACGGTCGCGCCGATGTCGTGAGCCGCCGCTACGAGGAGGGGATCGCACGCGCGCGCGACCGGGACGACGTCGAGCTGTACGCCGTCCTGCTGGGCCAGGACCTGCACCGCGCGGCGGAGGTGGCGAGCCAGGCCGACAACCAGGCCCGGGCGGACGCCGCCCGCGCGCTGCTCGACGAGTTCCCACCACCCCGCGCCGAGGCCCACCTTCGCAACGCCCTGGGCTGGCTGGCCTTCCGGTCCGGCGACCTCGACACGGCGTGGATGGAGCTGCAGGACGCGCTGTCGATCGCTCGCCTCGAAGGCGACGAGTGGCTCGCCTGCCGCCTGCGCTACAACCTCGCGGGCATGTGCCACGCCGAAGGCCGCCTGGAGGAGGCGGAAGCATTCCTGGAGGAGGTCCGGCTCCCCTACACCCAGGCCGGCGTGCCCTTCGCCGCGGACGATCCCGACGATCTGCTCGGCCTGATCCGCCTGGAGCAGGGTCGACTGCACGAGGCCCAGCAGCTGCACCTGCGGGTCCTGGAGCAGCACCGCCACACCGGCAACCGCGGCTCCGTCGGCATCCAGGCCAACCGCCTCGGCACCTTGTGCGCCAACCTCGGCGACATCGACGGCGCCACCCGCTGGTTCGAGCAGGCCCGCTCCGCCTTCCAGGCCATGGGGGCGACCGCGCGCATGGCGGGCGCGCGGTTCAACTTCGGAAAGCTGGCGTTGCTCCGACATGACTGGGATGGCGCCGAGGCCGCGTTCCTCGAGGCGCACGCGGTCTTCGACGAGATGGGTCGCCTGGTGCACACCGGCCTGTGCCTGGGTGGCCTGGCCGAGGTCGCCTGGGGTCGGCAGCAGGCCGAGGCGGCAGAGGAGCACGCCCGGGAGGGGCTCGACCGCCTGGAGCGGGGGCGCGCCACCCGCTACGCCGCAGACGTGCGCAGCTTGCTCGCCGAGATCGTCAGCGTGCGGGATCCGGCCGAGGCGTTGCCACTCGCCGAGGACGCGGTCGAGAGCCTGCAGGCCATGGGGGTGCACCCGCTGCTGGGCGTGGCCCTGTGCCGCCTGGCCCTGGTCCAGCAGCGGCTGGGCCGGCACCAGGACGCCCGCGCCACCGCGGACCTCGCCCGGGCGACCGCGGAGGAGGCGAAGACGGACCCGCTGACAGTACAGCGGCTGTTGAAGCAGCTCGAACGCGCGGATCCAGGGTCCTGAGAAGTCCTGCCACGGAGCGGGACCCGGGAGGAATCGTCCGTCGCTGACGGGATCAGCGCACCGCTCCGCGCTGCCACGCGACGGGATCCCGCCGAGACCGCCGGCCCGTGACCTTGGGGGTGTGCCGGGCGTGATGACGCGCTCGGACTGGCTGGAGCCCCCCGATGTTCCCTGTTCCTGTTCGCATCCTCCGCCCCTGCGTCGCCCTCGCCCTGGCGAGCGCGCTGCCCTTGTGGGCCTGCAGCGTAGACCCCGCGGCCGAGACCGCCGCACTGCAGGCCCGCGGGCTGCAAGCCGGACCCGAAGGCGACCTCGCCGGCGCGGTCGAGCCCGACCTGATGGCCCTCGGCGGTCAGGCCGGCGGCGACGGCCCCACCGACGCCACCGCCCACCTCCCCGCCCACCCCGACGTGCAGCAGGTGGTCTACACCCACGACCGCGTCATGATCGACGGTGAGGTCGTCGAGTCCGTCGAGACCGGCGAGCTGGACGCCGACCTGCGTGCCCGGGTGGCCCGTCCGTGGCTCTTCGTCGACGAGGGTGTCGTCTACGACGAGATCGCAGAGACCGTGGTCGACGAGGACGGACGCACCGTGCGCCGCTACGCCATCGTCGCGACCGAGATCGAGCCGATCCTGGTCGAGCCCGAGATCGTCGGTGGCCCCGCGATCGACGACGAGCTCCTCGACCTCGCCGACCGGCTCGCCGCCGACGAACCCGTGCCCGTGGTCCTGGGCCTGTCCACCCCGCGCCCCCGGGCGCTGCCCCTCGCCCCGGCGGCCGGCCGGGTGTCCTTCGCCGACGCCGCTGCCATGGCCGGCGAGCGCGAGGCCGCCCGCGAGGCCCGGGAAGCCGCCTTCGCCGAGCGTTCCGAGGTGACCGACGCCATCGCGGCGATCGTCGATCTCGGTGGCGTCGTGCGTCGCATCGACGGCGGCCAGCGCATCGTGGTCGCGATCGTGCCGGCCCACAGCGTGCCCCGCCTCACCGAGGTCGACGCCATGCGGAGCCTGCGGCTGGACGCCACCATCGCGTCCCAGGGCTCGATGTTCGAGACCAAGACCAAGTGGCAGACCAACACCCAGCAGTTCGACGACCTCGGCTACAACGGCGAAGTCGGCGGGAGCGCCGACACGCTGGTGGGCGTGGGCGAGGTCAGCGGGCTCGAGAACGAGGCCTGCTTCTTCGACGACGGCCCGTCCGACGACTGCGACCCGTCCGAGCGCCTGAACGAGATGTTCGACTGCACCGGCTCGGGCTGCACCAGCATCACCAACTTCGTGTCGAGCGAAGGCAGCCACGGCACCGTCGTCAGCTCGATCATCGCCGCCGACTACACCCAGGGGCAGGGCAGCACCAAGGGCATCGGCGACGGCCAGGTGGCGGGCTGGGAGTCGCTGGCCACGGGCATGGCCCGGGAGACCGACGTCCACTACTACATGCTCGGCACGTCCAGCTCCGACGCCGCCGACGGCATGGACTGCGCGAGCGGCAGCGGCAGCA